>JAISWP010000144.1 GCA_031271065.1 Synergistaceae bacterium | reverse complement strand
ATACCGCTCTTGGCGGAACTTCTGCTGCTCAAGCGGGAGCTGGCGGCGTGTTTAAGCGCAGAGGAAAACCGCTTAATGGCTGGAGCAGTTCGGACAAAAAGATACCTTTGGAGTACCAGCAATGGTGCGGGTCATGGGCCTCTGACTGGCTGAGGATATTGAAACCCGGCGGGTCTTGTTTCATATTCGCCGGCAGACGCTATGCCCACAGATGTATTTCTGCGTTGGAGGATTGCGGATTTACTTTTAAGGATATGCTCGCATGGGAGAAGTCAGCCGCTCCCCACAGAGCACAAAGAGTTTCTGAAATATACAGACGCCGCGGAGATGAAGTATCAGAGCAGAAATGGAATGGTTGGCGCGTAGCTAATTTACGTCCATTGTTTGAACCGATCCTTTGGTTTCAAAAACCTTATAAGACTGGCGCAACATTGGCCGATAACATCTTGAACTATGATGTCGGGGCTTGGAATGAAGCCGCTTTGTCAGAGTACAACAGCAGCAGCGAATGCTGCTCTGAGTATACTCATTCAAATATTATACGCATCGCTTCGGAAAGGAGCGACAGAGGTCTCCATGAAACACAGAAGCCTCTGAAATTGATGGAACTGTTAATTGCATTAGTTACCGCCGAGGGAGCAATTGTACTCGATCCATTCGCGGGTTCAGGCACAACTTGCCTGGCGGCCAAAAATCTTGGCCGTCATTATATCGGCATTGAGATAGACGCGGAATACGCGAAGACAGCATCAGAGCGATTGATGCAGCCTCAAATAAAGATGCAGTTCAAAGGGCGGAAAGATTATCATCAAACGAGCTTGTTCGAATTGACATCGCCAGCCGAGTAAAGCTGATACGCCAAGCAAGGTCTTCTAAAATCAGCTTATCTTTATATTCCGCAAAACCAAACCCAGATGACGGATTTATGCCGCTTTTGCAGCCGTTGTTATAGATTTTTTGAGGCGCAGGTGCTATTTTATGTGCGAGAGCCGAGATATCTGCAGCTGCTTGGTGTCTGATTCCTGTACGAACGCCGAAAAGAGGATAAAAAAACAGAAAATGCGTCTTATAATAAATGACTCTACATCCCCTTACTTCAACCTTGCCCTTGAGGAACACGTTCTTGAGGAAATGGACGGGGAGTTTATAATGCTGTGGCGCAGCTCGCCGTCGGTGATAATAGGAGCCAACCAGAACACGGCGGAGGAGATAGACGCGGAATATGTCAGAAAGAACGGTATACCGGTCATCCGGAGGCAATCAGGGGGCGGAGCGGTCTTTCACGACCTGGGCAACGTGAACTTCACGATAATCCGAGGCATGAAGGGCGGAGACTTCAGCAACTACGCGCTTTTCACCGCCCCCGTCATAGAATTTCTCGCGGCCCTGGGGGTGCGCGCCGAACTCAGCGGCCGCAACGATCTCGTGATAGACGGCGCCAAATTCTGCGGCAACGCCCAGGCGGTGCGCCGCGGACGCATAATGCATCATGGGTGCATCCTTTACAGCGCGGACCTCACGCCGCTGGGCCGCGCTCTTCGTCCGCCGGACGACAAACTGGAGAGCCACAGCGTGAAATCTGTCAGAAAACGCGTAACCAACATAGCCAGCCATATGGCCGACCCCATCCCGGTGGAAGAGTTTTTCAGCCGCCTGTCCCTGTTCTTTATGGATCATATCGGGGGGATGACGCTCTACGCGCTGACTCGTGAGGATATCGCCGCCACCGAACGTCTGGTCCGCGAAAAATATTCGACCTGGGAATGGAATTTCGGAATGTCCCCCCCTTACAACGTAAAACGCCGTAAGCGGTACGAATTCGGGACGGTCGAGGCCGTGCTGTTCGTGGAAGGAGGAGTCATAAGCGACGTCCGCCTGTTCGGGGATTTTTTCGGCCTGCGCGATAAATCGGAACTGGAAAACAGGATGAAAAACGTCAGATGCGACAGACCGTCCCTGGAGGCGGCGCTTTCCGGAACAGACGTGGGGGATTATATAAAAGGCATGACGGCGGAGGACCTGCTGCCGCTGATCTGCTGAGCGCTTGCCTCGAGACGCGCAAAGCGCGGAATATATCGACGTCATTCGCCTCAAAACTGGTAAAATAACAGGATACGAACGTTCCGCAGCGGGGAGGGGAACTATTGAGTTTTTCCACATTCAGAGGCGGGATACACCCGCCTGAAAGCAAATCACAGACCGAAAAGAAAGAGATCGAAGTGCTGGATCCCAAGGGGGCTCTTATATTCCCAATGATCCAGCATCTGGGCGTTCCTTGTTCGCCGGTAGTTAAAAAAGGCGACAGAGTTCTGGTCGGACAGAAGATAGCGGATTCGGAGGCCTTCGTCTCCGCCCCCATACTGTCCTCGGTATCCGGCACGGTGAAGGAAATAGGCAGCCGGATGACCATCTCCGGCGCTATGGACACATGTGTCATAGTGGAAAGCGACGGAAAGTTCGAGTACGCGGCGGAGTTCCTGCCCCACAAGGATTTTAAACAGCTGGACAGACCTGAGATAATCCGGATAATACGGGAGGCTGGATTGGTCGGAATGGGTGGAGCGGCATTTCCGACCCACGTAAAACTTTCGCCGCCGCCGGATAAGCGTATACGCTGGATAATAGTGAACGGAGCCGAATGTGAGCCGTTCCTCAGCTGCGACAACCGTCTCATGGTCGAGCACCCCGAACCGATAATCGGCGGACTCGAAATCTGTCTGCATCTCTTTCCGGAGGCGGAAGGGATAATCGCGGTGGAAAAGAACAAGCCGGAAGCCATCTCCCGCATCCAGGGGGAGCTCTCGGAGCACAGCGCCGGCATCAGGGTGATGCCTCACAGCGTCAAATACCCCCAGGGCGCCGAAAAAATGCTCATCTATACCGTGACGGGACAGGAGATACCGCCCGGGGCCCTCCCGGCGGACGTGGGCTGTCTCGTCCTCAACGTGAGTACCGTATCCCATATATGGAACGCCGTGACGAACGGAGTGCCGGTGCTGGACAGGATCATATCGGTGGCCGGCGACGTGGTTGCGGACCCGAAAAACCTGGCCGCTCCCCTCGGCATATCGGTCAGAGAACTGATCGAAGCGTCCGGGGGATTCACCGAGGAACCGGCGAAAGTGCTCTCCGGTGGACCTATGATGGGCATGTCGATGAGGTCCCTCGACGTTCCGATAGTGAAAGGAACATCGGGGATACTTGCGCTGTCGCCGCGCGTCGCCAGGAGCTTCGAGGAGTCGAACTGCCTGAGGTGCGGCAGATGCGCCGAGACCTGCCCAATGCGCCTGCAGCCGACGTCCCTCGACAAAGCGGCCCGCCTCCGGGACTACGCGTCCTTCGAGAGCATGGGAGGCATGAACTGCATCGAGTGCGGAAGCTGCACTTATATATGCCCCGCCCGCAGGCATCTGACCCAGCTATGCCGTGACGGCAAGGCGGGAGTCATGGCCGAACGCAGAAAACAGAAGGAAAAAGGTGAGAACAGGTGAGCCAGCTGCTGGTAGTTTCAAGTTCGCCGCACATACGCGCGGACATGAGCACCCGGAAGATAATGGCGAACGTCATAGGGGCGCTCGCGCCGGCGGGAATCGCCGGGGTATATTTTTTCGGAACCCGTTCGATAGCCGTCATCGCGGTCTGCGTCGCGGTCTGCGTTGTATCTGAGGCAGCGTGGCAGAAGATGGCCGGGATCAGAATAACAGTATCCGACCTTTCCGCCGCGGTGACCGGTCTGCTTCTGGCGTACAATCTCCCCCCCTCCATACCGCTCTGGATGGCGGCGGTCGGAAGCGCTTTCGCAATAGTGATCGTAAAACAGTTCTTCGGCGGAATCGGGCAGAACATAATGAACCCGGCTCT
>JAISWP010000109.1 GCA_031271065.1 Synergistaceae bacterium | reverse complement strand
CCTTTCCTCAGTTTGTTTTCTTCAGTTATGTCATTGAAATTTGCAATACAGTTGTGTGTGGACGTTTTGCCGGGTATTGCTCCCACCGCATTGGGAGAAATTCTGTCTCCCCTACTTATTCTTATTTGGAGATTAAAGTAAGCGCTGCGCCCTCGTGCTGGATCTGCTGAGCCTGTTATTGAGCTTGTGCCGCCGGACTATGGCAGCCAGTTTTTCAGCCGCTCTCCCGGGCTGATACGCCCGGGTATTTTTTTGTTTCGTCACTTTTATGATGAATAAAATATGCCGGTGTGCTAGAGTGTACTCATTATAAGGACACTGGAGGGACGATCATGGCTGGGAAAGTTATCCACGGCGCGACTCTCATGAAAGAGAAAGATATCTATTTTTTCCGCGAGGGCAATCATACAAAGCTGTACGAAGTGCTCGGCTCCCACGTCACGGATCACGAGGGAGAGCGGGGAACGCTGTTCTCCGTGTGGGCTCCGAACGCCGAGAGCGTGTCGGTCATAGGGGATTTCAACTACTGGAGCGACGGGGCGCATCCGCTGGCGGTCCGCTGGGACAGTTCCGGCGTTTGGGAAGGATTCGTCCCTGGGATCGGGCACGGCGCGCTCTATAAATACTGCGTCACGACAAAAGACGGGAGAAAGACGGAGAAGGGAGACCCCTTCGCGTGTTGGTGGGAGACCCCGCCCCGGAGCGCGTCATGCGTATGGGACCTGGACGGTTTCGGATGGTCCGACGAGGGGTGGATGGAGGCGCGCGAGGGGAAAAACGGGCTCGCCGCTCCCCAGGCCATCTACGAGGTGCATATAGGTTCGTGGCGGCGCGTGCCGGATGAGGACGGCCGTTCTCTGTCGTATCACGAATTGTCCGCTTCTCTTACGGAATACGTAAAGGAGATGGGCTTCACTCACGTCGAGTTTCTGCCGGTTATGGAGCACCCATTCTACGGATCCTGGGGCTACCAGACTCTCGGCTATTTCGCGCCCAGTTCGCGTTACGGCACCCCCCACGAGTTCATGGAACTGGTCGATTCCCTGCACAAAGCCGGAATCGGAGTCATTCTCGACTGGGTCCCGTCCCATTTCCCCGCCGACGGATACGGGCTCTCCAATTTCGACGGCACCTGCCTTTTCGAGCATGAGGACCCGAGAAAAGGGTATCATCCGGACTGGAAGAGCAGCATATTCAACTACGGCAGAAACGAGGTGCGGAGTTTCCTGCTCTCCAGCGCCAGGTTCTGGCTGGATAAATATCACGCGGACGGCCTCAGGGTGGACGCGGTGGCCTCCATGCTTTATCTCGATTATTCCCGGAAAGCGGGGGAGTGGATACCGAACCGGTACGGAGGCAAGGAGAACATCGAGGCCATAGAGTTTCTGCGCAAGATGAACGCCGTGCTCTACACGGATTTCAAGGGGATACAGATGACCGCGGAGGAGAGCACGTCCTGGCCGATGGTCTCCCATCCAACCTACGTCGGAGGTCTCGGCTTCGGATACAAGTGGAACATGGGATGGATGCACGATACTCTGTCGTATTTCGGGCTTGATCCGGTGTTCAGAAAGTACCATCAGAACGACCTGACCTTCGGCATGTGGTACGCGTACAGCGAGAACTTCACGCTGCCCCTCTCCCACGACGAGGTCGTCCACGGCAAGGGCTCTCTTTACGGAAAGATGCCGGGCGACGAGTGGCGGAAGTCCGCGAATCTGAGGCTGCTCCTGGGATGGCAGATCGGTCATCCAGGCAAGAAGCTGCTTTTCATGGGCGGGGAGTTCGGTCAGGAGTGGGAGTGGAACCACGATACCAGCCTCTCCTGGCACGAACTGGAGTATGGTTTCCACAGGGGGATACACAACTGGTCCCGGGAACTGCTGCGTTACTACAGGTCGACTCCCGCTCTCTGGGAGGGCGACAGTCAGAAATGGGGTTTCGAGTGGATCGACTGCGGAGACTCGGACGCGAGCGTGCTGTCTTTCATAAGACGCGACACAAAGGGCAATGTGCTTCTCTGCGTCGGCAATTTCACGCCCGTGCCGCGTCAGAACTATCGCATCGGAGTTCCGAAGGAGGGTTTCTGGCGTGAGGTCTTGAACAGCGACGGCGAGAGTTTCGGCGGAGGCAACTGGGGCAATTTCGGCGGGGCGGACGCCTCCCGCGTCAGGATGCACGGCCGGGAGTTTTCGGTCGAACTGGTGCTGCCGGCCCTGTCGTTCCTTGTGTTCGAACACCGCGGCCCGGAGGTGTCCGACGGCGAAGATGTATAATATATATAATACGCTGAAGAACTTCTGAGGGAGGACACATCCTGGAGACGATGCTTTACGAGTGGCAGGATCGCGCCGTTGCGCGGGTGCTGGGGCGTAATGCCATATTATCGGCCCCAACCGGCAGCGGCAAGACATGGGTGGCCTATCGATGGGCCGGTTTGATGGACGGCGATGGCAGCGCGCGGATACCATCCGTCCGGCGGGTCATCTTCACAGCCCCTATAAAAGCGCTGTCCAACGAGCGATATCTGGACCTGCGGCGGATGGGTTTCAACGTGGGTCTGGAGACCGGGGATTTCAAGAAAAACCCCGGAGCCGCTGTACTTTGCTGCACTCAGGAGATATATACCATAAAATACGCCCACATCCCGGACCAGATGGTGATCGTCGACGAATTTCACTTCATATTCGGCTCTCCCGAGCGGACCCGCGCGTATATCGACGGCGTGAGGGGCACGAGCCCGGACTCGATGCTTCTCGTGATGAGCGCGACTTTCGGCGATCCTCAGACCGTCAGGTCTTATCTCGAGGAGATGGCCCGCAGGGATTTCGAACTGTTCGAGACGGAGGAACGGGTCACGAAACTCGTCTTTCGCAAAAAGGGAGTGCATTACTCAAGCATACACGACGCGCTGGTGTTCGTATTCTCACGCAGGGGAGCGGAACACACGGCGAGCCAGATCGCCCGCAGGAGGAAGAAGATCGGACGCTCCGACAGGGCGCGCCTGCGGGAGATGGCGGAGATACTGGAAGTCACCCGCACCCCCGAGACTCTGCTCAACGGAGTGGGGGTATACTACGGCTCGCTTTATCCCAAGGAGAAACTTCTGATAGAGATGGCGTTCCGGGAGCGCATCCTGGACGTGGTGGTCGGCACCGACGCGCTGTCGCTGGGGGTCAACCTCCCGGCCGAGAGCGTCATATTCGCGCAGATGGCTAAATACGTCGACGGACCTCTCTCCCACAACGAATTCCTACAGATGGCGGGCCGGGCCGGGAGAAAAGGATATTTCGACACCGGCTATGTATCCTTCATCGCCCGCAGCAGGACGGAGCATCACGATTACGACACGGAGACGCTTTACAGAAAAGTGCTGGCTTCCCCCAGAGAGCCGGCTACAATCCGGCTCCAGCCGGCCGTGGGTAAGCTGCTCAAAGGGCACGTCACGGTGGAAGCCGAGGCCAGGATGATCGCGGACTGCTCCCTGCCCAGGATCACCTACGAGCGGGCACTGGCGGAGGCGGAGGAGCTGCTCGCCCTGATACGCCGCACCCTGGGCCTGATAAAGAACAGATCCGAACGGAAGAAACTCGAAGAAGCCCTGGCGGACCTCTGGTTCGATGAGATGAGCGTACCGGGCAACTTCGCCGTCGCGCGGCTTTTTGTCACGGACGGCGAGCCGGACGCCATGAAGGCGGCCGAGATGCTGAAAAACGAGGAGAGAAATTACCTTCAGGCCCTGCTGAAGGTGAAACGATACGCGGGGCGGATGCCGGAGGGATACAAGTTTTCGAACATGGAGAGGATCGACGCCACGGTGGAGAGGATCGACGTGACGGTGTTTGGTTTCGAGGAAAAAATACAGGCTTTGGACCTGACCGAGGACACCTGGTCGTTTTAAATATTTTAGGGGAGGGCACGCGTGCCCTTCCCTCCCCTAAAGACATTCAATTTGGAATTATTCCGGCGGGCTGAGCGTTTCAGGCGCTATGTATTCGTTTTCATCCTCCGGCTGGATCACTCCCTGTTCCATCGCTCCCGTCGGGCCTATGTTCAGTGTCACGTCAGGCGTGGTGAGGTCGACGCTCTCTTTCGTCCGGACGTTATACACGCGCACCTTGCCGCCTTTGGGCAGCCAATGGACACTCACGCTGTCCGTGCCTCCCGTGACGCTGAACTGTATCGAGGCGTTGCCGGATGATACGAGAGCCCGGGGAGTCCTGAACTTCACTCCAGCGGGGTTGGCCAGTCCCACCGAACCGGTGGCGAACCACACGGCCCCTCTGTTGATCGACGCCTTGAACGATTTGCGCTGAGCGCTGAACTGTATCTCGTCTATCGCCATTTCGCTGCCGCCTCCTATGGCCATCAGCGTGTCGTCCACGAACCTTATCTCGGCGTAGCCCGTCTCTTTCGCCCTTATGACGTCGGCGGCGAGGACCTCTGAACCGACTCCCAGCTCGACCTCCCGGCCGCTTCTTACGGCGTATACCGCGCCCTCGAGTTTTTCGACGACTCCGCACTTCTCGGCGGCGTACGACGCGGATGAGAAGTGCGCCAGCAAAATTACCGGCAAGATCGCAATCGCTGCCCGTACTGAAAATTTGCGCACGTTCATACCCCTTCCCTCTCTTGTCGTTGGGCCCAATGCCTATCCTGATTATAACAACAAGACGCGGCGGTTTCCATAAAATTTAAAGATATGCTTCCTTCGGAACCGGCGGCATACCATGTTTTTCGACGCCGTCCCTGCTCTCGCGCACACGGTCCGCCGCTATGCCGGCCCACGATTCCAGGGCGTCCGCGAGGTTTTCGTCTCCCGCTGCCAGTATTCGCAGCGCCAGGAGCGCCGCGTTTTTCGCCCCGTCAATGCCGACGCTTCCCACAGGTACGCCTGGAGGCATCTGAGTCGAAGCCAGCAGCGCGTCCGCCCCGGCGAGAGCGCCTGAGGCGATTGGGACGGCTATGACGGGAAGAGTTGTGCGGGACGCGACGACCCCGGGGAGAGCGGCCGACAGACCGGCCATAGCGATTATCACCTTAAGCCCCCGCCCGCGCGCTCGGCGGGCGTAATTTTCAACGTCACCGGGCGTGCGGTGCGCGGACGCCACGCCGACCTCGAATTTCACCCCGAACTCCGACAGCACCTCCGCCGCCTTCGAGGCCGCGCCGAGATCGGAGGCGGAACCGACGATTATGCCGACCGAAGTCATGAATGTTCACTCCATCCTATATCGCGTCTGTAATGCATATCCTTGAAGCCGATGGATTCGATCCTGTCATACGCGCGGGCTCTCGCGATATCGAACGAGGCCCCCGTCCCGGTCACGGACAGCACCCTTCCCCCGTTCGTCGTTATTTCGCTTCCGTCCGACCCGGTGCCGGAGTGGAACACATACGACCCGGGCTCGTCGTCACGGTCCAGCCCCAGGATCGTCAGCCCTTTCTCGTAATTGCCCGGATATCCCCCCGAGGCCAGGACCACGCAGAGGGCGAAGCCGTCCATGCCCAGTTCGGGAGTGTCCCCGAGAGTACCCTCCGCCGCCGCCAGTACGGCCGCGCCGAAATCCCCCCGGACGATCGGCAGGACGGACTGAGTCTCCGGGTCCCCGAGGCGGGCGTTGTATTCGACCACGTTTATCCCGACGCCGTCCGCCGATTCGGAGAGCATCAGGCCCATGTATACGACTCCCCGGTAGTCGATGTCCTCGGCGCGGAGTCCCTCCAGGGTCGGAAGCAGCACCGATTCAGCGATTCGCTCCAGAGTCCCCTCCGGAAGCCTGACGGGGGAGTATGCGCCCATCCCTCCGGTATTGGGGCCCTTGTCCCCGTCCCAGAGCCTTTTATGGTCGCGGCTGGCCGGGAGCAGCCTGAACGA
>JAISWP010000051.1 GCA_031271065.1 Synergistaceae bacterium | reverse complement strand
CCCGTGCAGGGGCCAGCCGCGCCGTGATAGCTGCCGAGGACCTTCCCGGAGTTGTCCGGGGACGGGTCTATCGTCTCGAGGCCGGGCACCCAGCAGGCCGGTATGACCCTTCCGCCGCTGTCGTCGTACTCCTTGAGGGCCATAGCGAGCCGCAGCACCTCCTTGGGATTCCTGCCTATCGGACCGGCGTTGACATACACGAGCTGGACCGTGCCCTTTTTGTCGATCAGCACCACGCCCCGGAGATCGACGCCCTCGGACTCCCTGAAAATTCCGTAAGGAGCCCCCACGGACCCGAGCGTATCGGAGAGCATGGGAAACGGGTAATTCCCCCCTATGGCCCTGGACAGTTCCATCTCGTTCCAGTTTTTGTGCGAGAACTTGCTGTCCGTGCTGATGACGAACACATTGACCCCCAGAGTCTCGAACTGATCTTTCAGCGAGGCCAGCGCCACGAGCTCGGTCGGACAGACATAAGTGAAATCTCCCGGGTAGAAAAAGAGCAGAACGTAGCTCCCCGCGTAATCCTCGAGAGAATATGTGTCAAAACGCCCCTTTGCCGCGTCAAAACCGGCGGCCTTGAACTTCGGGGCCGCGTCTCCGACTCCGACAGACTCAACATTTTTTTCCAAAATATCCGCCTCCCATGCGCGAATGTCGCAATTGATTCCCTCAAAACCCGTCGGTTCGCAAAAGTGCCCTCCATACACTATAACATTAACAACGTAACCCGCGTTTTACCAAACACTCAAACCGCAGCGCTTATTCTATCCCCAATTCCAATCTCAAGTCAAAGACGCTTTTATCCGTCCCCGATGGAACGGAGGGCTTCGCGGGCCTGAATCGAACCTGCGGGAGGGAGGTTTGGCTTAAAATCAAAATGAATCGATACGATGGCTTTATTCACTTAAGTTTCGCAGCTGATATCAAGACGTTGAACTTATCCTGTATGATTCTGTCAGACTATTGCATCGGGACAATTTTCCCGTATAATATATGAGTGATTTATTATCATCAGGTTCGGAAGGGCGATGACTTTAGATGGCTTTTTTCAGAAGAGGCAAAAACGAAGGATTCTCACTGGTGGAACTGCTGCTCGTGATTGTGCTCATAGCTATACTGATGGCCATCGTGACCTTGAGCGGAGCCAATATGCTCGACAGCACCAACGCCCAGACGGAAGCCCGCCGGCTGATAAGGACGCTCCAATCCCTGCGCAGCGCGTGGCTCGCGTGTTACGCGGACACCCAGCAGATGCCGGGCATCACTGTCGCGTCCGCGAACCCGGCCGAGCTGCGCGATCTTCTGGGTTTCTACATCGACCGCAGCCTCGCGGATGAAACGGCAAGATACGGTAATATAGACGTGCAGACGGGAGACGCTTCGACGGTCTCACCGAATCCGGACGACATATATATCGGTTTTACAGGCACCTGGAATCTGCCGGCCAACGCGGAAAGGGCAAAAGACGTGATGATCGAGGTGCTCGACGCTCAGGCCGGTGATTATGAGATAGTGCTGGACGACGAAGACGAAAGCGCCTATATAAGAGTCAGGTAACGCCGCAAAAAAAGGGGCCAAAACCGCAGAGGAGCCTCGGGAAGAGTGTCCCGAGGCTCCCTTTTGATTACGGCCGTTTTAAAGGACGCCGAAATATTTGCCTATTACCGAGAGGGCGAATACCCACGCGAGCAGCGTCGTCGTTTTGAATTTCCTGTCGAGCAGATAATACATCGCCCCGAATGCCGCGAGCGGCAATATGCCGGGCATTATCTCGTTGAAATAGTCCTGCAGGGGCTGGGCGAAATCGCCGCTCCCCACCTGCATCGTAAGCTCAAAGTAAATCATGGAGGAGACCATTGAGCCTATTACCATGAGCCCGAGTATGGAGGTGCCTTCAGTCAGCCTCTGCATTATGCTGGTCTTGCTCATGCTGAGCAGGAAATTCGTCCCCACCTGCAGCCCCTGTTTGAGGCAGAAATAACGCAGCGCGAAGCATGGGATGTTGATTATCGCGAAGAACAGCACCGGGCCTGCCACGCTCCCGTTCATGGAGAACGATATCGCTATCCCGGCCGCTATCACCCGCAGCGTACCCCAGATGAGGGAGTCGCCTATGCCTGCCATCGGCCCCATGAGGGATGCCTTTACGGCGTTTATCGAACTCTCTTCGAATTCCCCGTCGTTTTGATTCGCCTCTTCCATCGCGCCCATTATGCCGACTAAGAGAGTGCATATATGCGGAGTCGTGGAGAAGAACTCGAGGTGGCGCTTCAGCGCGCGGCCTATCTCCTCCTTTGTCCTGCACACGGCCCTGATGATCGGTATCATCATATAAGCGAACGCGAGATTCTGCATTCTTTCGTAATTCCAGGAGGCGTCCAGGGAACACGATCTCCTGTATGACTGCCAGAATTCCTTTCTCCCTATTTTAGAATTCATTGTCATCCACAGCGCCTCCCTCGATTTTTTTATCAGCCCCGGCGACGAGCATGGCTATGACCACGCCGAAAAGGGCTACTCCCAGCACGGATATCTTCATGTACGACGTAAGGAGAAAACCGAGCAGGAAGAAAGGGAGCAGCTTTTTATTCATGATCATTTTAGCGAGCATCGCGAAGCCTATGGCCGGGAGCAGGCCGGTCGCCACGTTCAACCCTTCCGTCACGAACTCGGGGATGGACGACAGGATGGATGTAACGGACGGGGCGCCGAGGTAAAATCCCAGAGCCACTATGGCCGACAGGAGGCCTTTGACCCCCAGGACGGCGATGAGGTGCATTTTCTCCACGCCCCTGAAATCACCCTCCTCGGCGTATTTGTCGGCTTTCGATGACAGGAAAGGGATGAAAAACGTCATCAGCATGTTGTCAAAGATCAGCACGAGCGAGGCTATCGGCACAGCCAGGGCTACGGCCGCCGGGGTGTCCTGATTGCTTATTATGGCGAACGCCGTCCCGATGATCGCGCCGGATACCATATCAGGCGGGTTGCTGGCCCCGATGGGGAACGCCCCCATCCAGATGAGTTCGAGGGTGGCCCCTATCATTATGCCCTTCTGCAGGTCGCCGAAGAGCAAACCTACGAGCGGCGCTATTATTATGGGGCGGTTGTGCATGGTGCTTCCCATGAACGAGTGCATGTAACCAAAAAACGCTATGAGACCCAATACTACAGCTTGAAACAGAGCGGTGTCCATGTTTTACCTCCTTTTAGCGTTTCCGCGCGGCTATATGAGTTTCATCGGATCCTGTTCGACGTCGTTCGGCACCAGCCGAATTTCAAACTCCACTCCTTCTGAGCGCATCTTCTTCAGCAGCGTCACATCTTCGTCGCTGACGTGAACCGCTTTGGAAATCTGCCTGCGGTTCGCGGCGCTTTTCATCCCGCCCAGGTTGATGCTTTTTATAAATTTCACTTTCTCAGTGACGCGATACGCGTCCTCGACGGATTCGAGCAGTATCATGAGCTTGTATTTGTCCGTCACCCCGCTGTTCAGCGCGGTTATCGAGTCGTCTACGGATTTCATGACGAGCTTGACCCCGGATGGGGTGGCCAGCTTCATGGCGCTCCGTTTGAGCTCGTTGCGGGTCAGCGCGTCATTGGCGATCAATATGCAGTCGGCGTCGAGATATTTAGTCCACGAGAACGCCACTTGACCATGAACAAGGCGATGGTCGACCCTGACGAGCTTTATCACGCGGCATCGCACTCCTTTCTCACGCTATTTACGGCATCCATGAACGCCGCGCAGTGACTGGCGCAGACGTCCCCGTCCGCCTTATAGGTATCCTTGAAATAACTCCCCGCGATGACGCCATCGACCAGCGCCAGCTGTCTCGCGCAGTTCTCCGGCGTCATGCCCGCCCCCGCTATCAGGGGGAAATCGCCCAGCAGGCCGCGGAACTCCGTTATTTTTTCCATGGAGACCTCCTGCCCGGTGGCGTCCTGCGTGACTACCACCGCGTCGCATCGCGTCATTCCGATCTCCAGGTCCTCCGCGACGCTCCTGCCTGATTTGTAAGGCTGGTATTTGAAACGAACGCCTCCGAAAACCTTTGCCTCGCAAACGGACCTCCGGTCGAGGATGAATCGATGAAACTCGTCGTCCCTGTCAGGAGGGAGATGTCCGGACACCGAGTCGAGCTGAATGAAATCCGCGCGGTATTTTACGGCCATGCCGAAGCCCAGCCCGTCGTTGTTCAGGACGTTTACGCCCAGTTTCATGCCCGATTGTCCGAAATCACCGCTTCTGAGGCAGTCCAGCGCGGCCTCCGCGTCGCCTTCATCGCCGAAGTAGTTCTCGACTATGATCCCGTCGATCCCGGACTCCCGGTATATGTCAAGTTCGCGCGCCATCCGTTCGATCCTGCCGCTCCTGCCCGAGCCTTTCAGATGCAGCATTGCGAAGACCGGCTTGTATATCCCCAGGATACACACGCCGTCACGAGTTTTGCCGCCGCTCAAAAGTCTCCCCCTTTCTCATGTCCTCTCAAGGTTTCCCCGTCAATGCGGCGGATGCCCTCCCTCGCGGCCGTTACGGCGTTCTCGATCGCCCCTTCGTCGAACACCTCCTCCTTGTTCATGACGATTTCCAGCGCCAGCGCCAGGTTCATGCCGGACAGTATTATCACGTTAGGATATCCCGCAAGCGACAGGAACTCGCTGCACACGCTTCCTCCCGCAATATCCGTAACCACTATGAACTGTTCGCCGGGCGATGAATCCGCGCGTTCCCTCACCCGGAGAACGCAATCCGCGGCGGAGGCGCCCGGGTGAAGCCCGTACGTTTCGACTGCGTCCGCAGCGCCGCCCAGTATCACACCGAGCGCGTGCTTGACGCCTTCAGCGAAATTCCCATGACTTGCCAGAATGATGTGCGTCAATTGTCCATACCTCCCCGCGTTCGGTCATCCGGTTATCCGCTTCTGACGCGCGCCTTCGCTCATGACGAGCAGACCGCGTATTTATAACGGTCGGACCTTATATATTGTTCGTTAAAATACATTGCCTGATTGTCAATGGCCTTCACCGTCTGCCGGACCCTGAGGAGAGGCGCGCCCTCCCCACATTCCAGATGGGCCGCGTGTTCGCAGCCGGCTTCGCTCACATCGAAGTAATTGTCGAATTTTATCGGGGCCAGCCCCATTTTTTTTTGGATGAGACTGAATAGGGATACATTTTCGAGTTCTTCCTTCAGCAAAAACGCGTACCCCATCCCGAAATAATCCTCTTCGAATATCACGGGCTGGCCGTCTACCAGCCTGAGACGCTTGAGGCATATCGCGCCGCTTCCGTCCGGCGCTCCGAGGACCACGGCTATTTTATTCTGCAAGGGGACGATCTCCCGCGAGATCAACCGTGTGTTCGGCTTCGCGTTCATCTTGATACAGGATTCCGTGAAGCTGCCCTTAGCGTCCATACTTTCGACAAAAGCGGGTACCGCGACGAATGTCCCTCTGCCGTGCGATTTGACGAGAATGCCGTCGTCGGCCAATTTTTGAAGGGCGCTGCGGGCCGTCACCCTGCTCACATTCAACATAGCGCAGAGGGCGCTTTCCGACGGGATCCTGTCGCCCGGGCGATATTCCCCGCCGTCGATACGCTCTCTGATGTAGTCATACAAACGCTGATACAGAGGGATCACATTGTTCACGCGAATGCCGTTCATTTTTTTACCATCCTTAAAATGTGTAATACATCTTAATACGTCTTATGAATAAAGTCAATAACAAGACTGCTTTGCTGTCTCAAAATGATTCTGAACGGATTTGAAAAAACGGGCGCGTGTAGGATACGTCCGGTATTGCCGTGTTTGGATGAAGGTACTGTCAAAAATTACGCGCAAAACTCGCGGGCCGTCCGGCAGACCGCGGGCCGGTTCGCCGGACGGGGAGGCCTCGGCGGCCCGGAGCAACGCGCGGCGGCCGTCCTGTGCGGACGGCCGCCGCGATGATTTATCCGCTGAGGAGCCCGAGCCGGCGGTTTACGCCGCCCTGCGCCTGGTTAGGACGTAAGCTGCCGCCGCGAGCGGAATCAGGCCAAAGCCCGCGCTGCAGCCGGGGCTGCTGGAGCCGGAGGGGGAGGTGGAGGTGGGATTAAAATATGCGTCCACCGATTTACCGTTGATTGTTCCACTGCCGGTAACTGTACCATTACCATTTTTAGTAACGGTGCTTGATCCGGTGAATTTTAT
>JAISWP010000048.1 GCA_031271065.1 Synergistaceae bacterium | reverse complement strand
GGTCTGGGGGTCACCTGGCAGTTCGTGTCCCGTATGAGCGCGGTCCTGAATAAAATGCTTCCGGTGACGAAGGACATCCGGGTCGTGCGCCACTGGTCCGGCCTGTACGATATGACGCCGGACGGTTCTCCCATAATAGGGGAGACGGACGTGGCGAATTTTTACCACTCCGCGGGATATTCGGGACACGGGTTCATGCTGGGGCCGATAGCCGGGAAAATTCTGGCCCAGCACCTGACAGGAGCTGTTCCGGACATTGATTTCTCCATGCTCGATTACAGACGTTTCGCCAGAGGCGAGCTGATCGTCGAACCAAACATCACTTAACTCCGCGCGTTCGGCGGCGGAGCTTTCCGCGAAAATTGTCACAGGCCGGCGCCGGTGAAACGCCTGAGGCTCCGGCCTGGTTCTGAGGCGCGCTTATAATCGCGGGCGCGGTGCTCTTCAGCGCGAGCGGCAGAAAGTCTCAGGCGACTCCGCCCGCGGATCAAACGGGCCGTCTGCTCAGGGTTTAAGGCAAACCTGTCGTATGTAAGTTCGATTTGGAATTAAAATTTAACTGAAACTACGGGAATCAGCCGTATTTTTCAAATTTTTACGGCGGCTGACGCAGTTGCGAATCAGTTAAAATAGTTTTAATTTTGCCAAAAATACCTGAAAATATGTAATCATCTTTTTTGACTTGATTTGTGCATATTTTTCCGATATATTCGTTCTATTCAGTGCAAGCTCCGTTTAAGAAGTGCAGATCGGGAAGGGAACCCGTTTTGAGGAGGAAGGTGGTTTTTTTGGCAAAACGCTTCAGCGTGAAGATAAGCAAGTCCTGGTGCAAAGGTTGTGGTCTCTGTATAGGTATTTGTCCGAAGAAGGTGCTGGAACTCGACGGCCAGGTAAAGTGCGAGCCGGTCCGGCCAGAGGATTGCATCGGATGCCGCCAGTGCGAGAACGTGTGTCCGGATTTTGCTATTACAGTGAAGGAGAGTGAATGACATGCCCAGAGCCGAGTTCTGGCAGGGAAACAAGGCTATCGCTATGGGCGGTATCGACGCGGGGTGCCGGTTTTTCGGAGGTTACCCGATCACTCCCTCGACGGAAATAGCCGAAGTAATGGCGGAGGAACTTCCGAAACTTGGCGGCAGATTCATCCAGATGGAAGACGAGATAGGCGGCATAGCCGCGACCATAGGCGCGTCGATAACTGGAAAAAAGGCCATGACCGGCACCTCCGGCCCCGGTTTCTCGCTGAAACAGGAGCTTCTGGGCTACGGCTATATCGCTGAGATACCGTTCGTCTGCGTGGACGTACAGCGCGGCGGTCCTTCCACCGGCCTCCCGACCAAGGTCTCTCAGGGAGACGTCATGCAGGCCCGCTGGGGAACCCACGGGGACCACGCCACGATCGCCTACGCTCCGGCCTCGGTCCAGGAGTGTTACGATTTGACGGTCAAGGCGTTCAATATGTCCGAGCGTTTCCGCCAGCCCGTTCTCATAATGGCGGACGAAGTGGTGGGGCACATGAGGGAGAGAATCGTCGTTCCCGACGCTTCCTCGCTCGAAATTACAAATAGGAAAAAGCCGGCTGTCCCGCCGGAGAAGTTCATCCCATATCTGGCCGATCCCGAGGACGACATCCCTCCTATGGCCGCGTTCGGCGACGGATACCACTGGCACGTGACGGGGCTCACCTCCAACGACTGGGGTTTCCCCACCAACAGCACGCCGGACATAGATAAAAAGATAACGAGGATCATCAGGAAGGTAGAGAGATGCCGCGAAGAGGTGGTCGAATACGCGGCTGAAAGCTGCGAGGACGCCGACGTGCTGGTCGTTTCCTACGGCTGTGTCTCCCGTTCAGCCCTTCGCGCTGTGCGCGAACTGCGCTCCAGGGGGGTAAAGGTCGGACATTTCCGTCCGATCACCATATGGCCATTTGCGGACGCTGAACTGGAGAAGATAATAGAGACGTCTTCCATAAAGCACGTGATAGTGCCCGAGCTCAACATGGGGCAGATGTTCCTGGAGATAGACCGGGCCGTGCACGGCAGATGCGAGACTCACTGCAGGGCGCTTCTGAACGGCGAGCTCTTCAAACCGGCGCAGATAATGTCCTATATTGAGGAGGTGGCGTAACATGCCCCGCGAAGATGTGATGAAATGGCTCAGACAGCAGTTCATGCCGCATATCTGGTGCCCCGGGTGCGGGCACGGGATAATAATGCACGCGATGCTGCGCGCGCTGACCTCTCTGGGCAAAGATCCGAGCAAGACCGTGATATCCTCCGGCATAGGCTGTTCGAGCCGTATGCCGGGATATATCGACTCCTGCACTCTTCACACCGCTCACGGACGCTCTCTTGCGTTCGCCACAGGCGTGAAGCTGTGCAATCCCGAACTCACCGTGATAGACGTGATGGGCGACGGCGACTGCTCCGCGATAGGGGGCAACCACTTTATACACGCGTGCCGCAGGAATATCGGGGTCTGCGCCATAGTCATGAACAACAACATATACGGGATGACCGGAGGCCAGGCCTCCCCGACGACTCCCATCGACGCCATAGCCACGACCGCGCCGTACGGGGCCGTCGACCCGCCCTTCGATATCTGCCGTCTCGCCATAGGCGCTGGCGCCACGTTCGTAGCGCGGGCCACGATAGCCCAGCCTCAGATGTGCGAGACCTTGATCAAGAAGGGCATTCAGCACGACGGCTTTTCGGTGATCGAGATAATGACCCACTGTCATACCCAATTCGGGCGCAAGAACAAGCGCAGCCGTCCCCTGGACAACTTCAGCTATTTCAAGGACCGCAGCGTATTGAAGGCCAAAGCCGACGGCATGACCCAGGATGAATTGTCCGGTAAATACGTGATAGGCGAGCTCCATCTGGACAGCGGCGCGGAGGAATACACTAAAAAATACGACAAGGTTATCGAGAGGGCCGGGAGGTGAGCGGTATGAGCGATCGTTACGAAATTCGCATAGCCGGTTCCGGAGGTCAGGGAGTCATACTCGCGGCCGTCATAATCGGCCAGAGCGCGGCTCTGATGGAGGAGGGCCTCAATGCTGTCCAGACTCAGGCGTACGGTCCGGAGGCCCGGGGCGGCGCGTCGAAGTCGGAAGTGGTGATAGCGCATGGTGAGATAGATTATCCGAAGGCCGCCGGCCCGAATCTTCAGGTGATCCTGACCCAGAAAGCCTGCGACGAATACTCTCACGACACCGCCGAGGGCGGCATAGTCATTCTCGACGACTTCTTCGTCAGGGAGGATCCTGACGTGAACGCGGACATTTACCGCCTGCCCATAGTCAAGACGGCGCGTGACGTGCTGGGACGCGAGATTGTCACCAACATGGTGGCCCTCGGCACCGTCGCCAGGATACTCGAAATAAAAGGACTGCTGAAGCCCGACTCCATAAGGAACACTATCATAGCCAGCGTACCCAAGGGAACCGAGGAGCTCAACAGCAAGGCCTTCGACGAAGGCTACCGTATCATGAAGGAGAAGGAGTAAGGCGTCTTTTGACTCCGAATCTCTTTGTACGCGGCTGCCCGCGCGGTCCGGGGCGCGCGGGCAGCGCAGGCGGTTTTCTGTGTAAAATGGAGTACAATGGGCCCAGTATGTATTTTGAGAGGCGGCGCATCCGACTTCCATGAACCCGGGCGGTAAGATCACGTTAAACATTGAATCAGTGAACAGCGAGGGAGAAGGGGTAGCGCGTCCGTCCTCCGAAGGCGGCTTCGTCGTCTTTGTCCCCGGGGCGCTGCCGGGGGAGCGCGTACTCTGCCGGGTGAAGCGGGTGAGCAGAAACTACGCGGCAGCCTCTGTGCTGGAGATATTGGACGCCTCGCCCGACCGGGTATCACCCAGGTGCCCGAGTTACGGACGCTGCGGCGGATGTCAGCTGCAGCACGCTTCTTACGGAGCCCAGATCGGTTTGAAACGGGTCATACTGCGCGACGCGATGCGCAGGATAGGCAAGATGGACGTACCGGACGATATCCCCTGCGCTCCTTCTTCCTGCGAGTGGGGCTGCAGGAACAAGACGACCCTCCCCGCGGGCCGTGTGACAGGCTTCTACGAGCGCCGCAGTCACAGGATAGTCCCCTTCGCCGGGTGCCCGGTTCTGAAACCGCCCCTCGAAAAACTGGTTCACGAGATCATCAGCGCCCACGCAGGGTCCGGGCTGAAAGGCTATGACGAGCGGCAGGGATCCGGCGATATAAGAGCTATAGCTGTACGCTCGGGAACGCGCGATGACGCTGATGAGCTGCTGGTGGGGGTGGTGGCGGCCCGGGAGCCGGACCGCAGGCAGTTCGGGGCTCTGCGCAATACGCATCAGAGGCTGATGGCTTTCGATAGGCGAATGAAGGGTTCGGTCCTCAGCATCAAGACGGCCAGGGACAACTTCATCTGGGGACCGGTCTTTCGTCAGATATGCGGGGCTGGTTCTGTGAACGCCGGTCTGGGAGACTATGTATTCAAATTGGATATATCGTCTTTCTTTCAGATAAACCCCGGTCAGGCGGAGAGGATATTCAGCCGGGTCAGGAGCGCGCTGCGTGATGTTTCGGCCCAAAGGGCGCTGGAGCTCTACAGCGGGATAGGCGGTCTCACCGTGTATATAGCCTCGGTCTGCGAGTCGGTGGACGCTGTGGAAGAGTGGCGCCCCGCCGTGAAACTCAGGAGGGAGAACATGGAATTGAACGGGGCCGGCGGCGTCAGGGCGTTTTCCGAATCCGCCGAGAGTTTTATGGGCGGCTCCGATCTCAAACCGGGCGTGTACGACGCCATAGTGCTCGACCCTCCCAGGACAGGAGCGCCTGAGCAGGTCACCTCCGGCATAAAGAGGATATCGCCTGGCCGGATAATCTACGTGTCCTGCAATCCAGCGACCCTCGCCAGGGACGTTTTGAGGCTCGCGGAGGACGGGCAGTACTCCGTGACCGGGCTCGAAGCGTACGATATGTTCCCGCAGACGTCCCACGTGGAATGTCTCTGTGTCATGGACCGGAACCGCTGAATAAAGACAGGCCGCGCCGGGCGGGGAGCAAGTTCTCGGCGTTTTTATCTTCAGGGTGTCCGAAAGAGCTTCACGGTTATATCAGGAACGGAGCCCGGCGGTCCCGCGGGGTATTGACAAATACGCGCGAAGTGCGATTATAGAATACATTAAGAAGCATCGGGGGAGCTGACCCGAATTTTTCGGGGATGCTGAGAGGAGGCTGAGCCTCGACCCTTGGAACCTGATCCGGGTAATGCCGGCGAAGGAACGATGGTCTGCAGTTTCAAGAGCATCCATACCCCCCGGCGCGATTATCTCAAAAGGGGGTATTTTTTGTATGAGTGAAGCAGCGGCAAGAGGCAGAGGCGGGACAAAGGTACTTGTGGAGGGCGCTCTGTGTGTGGCGCTGTCTGTGGTGTTTTCTTACATCAAACTTTTCAGTATGCCGCAGGGGGGTTCCATAACGCTCGAAATGGCTCCTCTGCTTTACTATTCATACAAGTACGGAGCCAAATGGGGAGTGCTGGCGGGGACCATCTCGGGAGTCATACAGATGCTGTTCGGAGGTTATGTGGCACATCCTTTGCAGGGCATACTCGACTATCCGGCCGCTTTCGGCTCCCTGGGTCTCGCGGGACTCTTCGGGCAGGAGACGAGGGGAGTGATAATCGGAACCGCCGCGGCAGGAGCGGCGAGGCTTTTATGCCATGTGCTTTCCGGAGTTGTATTCTTCGCCTCGTATGCTCCGGAGGGGCAGAATCCGTGGATATACTCCCTGGTCTACAACGTCAGCTTTCTGGCGCCGTCGATGATAATTACCTCGGCGGCCTCCTGGTTTCTGTGGAATAAGTTTCTCAAAGAACCGCTGAACCGATAACTCAGCCTGGACGCCTCGTCCCGTTGCGCGTGTCTTCCTGACGGCTTATAATCGGGATAATAAGCTGCAGGAGGATGGATCGAGGCGTCTATGTTTTTAAAATTCGTATCGTATTACAAACCGCATCTCAGGCTTTTCATTTTTGACATGTCCTGCGCTCTGATAACAGCGATGTGCAGCATGTTTTACCCGATGATCGTCAGGAGGATGATAAACACTTATGTGCCGGAAAGGGCGCTTTATATGATCGTCGGCTGGTCCGCCGCGCTGTTTGTGATATACGTGATAAAGGCGGCGATGGTTTACTCCGTGCAGTATTACGGACACACCATGGGAGTGCGGATACAGCTCGACATGCGGCGGGACGCCTTCAGCCACCTCCAGAGGCTGCCGTTTTCGTATTTCGACAGGACTCAGACCGGGGGAATAATGTCCCGCATAATAAACGACACCTTCGAGATAGCCGAATTGGCGCACCACGGTCCTGAAGACCTTTTCCTCTCCGTCGTCCTGTTGTCGGGGTCGTTTATCCTGCTCTGCACGATGAATTTTACGATGACTCTGATAATATTCGCCCTCATACCCATTCTGTTCTGGTTTGCGTACAAACAGAGGCAAAACCTGTCAAAGGCGTCGATGGCGAGCCGTACCCGCATAGGCGAGGTCAACGCCGAT
>JAISWP010000007.1 GCA_031271065.1 Synergistaceae bacterium | reverse complement strand
GGAGGAAAGCTCATCGGGCAGCGTTTTTCCTCCGACGACCCGGAGATCATAGCGGACGCGATAAGGAACTTCATAGCGGAGGGCGCCGATTTGGTGGTCTGCACAGGGGGAATGAGCGTCGACGCCGACGACAGGACGCCGGGTGGCATAGGGCTGGTGACCGGGCGTCTGGCGTTTCGCGGCGTCCCGGTCCTTCCGGGGGCGATGCTGATGCTCTCCTGGGCCGATTCCCAGGCGCGCGGCCGGGACGCCGCGGTCATAGGGACTCCCGCCTGTGTCGTACACGACGAACGCACTTCCCTCGACCGTCTGCTGCCATTTATTTTCGCCGGGGTGGACCCCGCCCCGCACGTTCGCTCCTGGGGGGTCGGAGGACTATGCGAGCATTGCGGTCCCTGTCATTGGCCGGAATGTGCGTATTCGTCGGGGTCTTAGCGGCGGTGTGAGGCGCGGCGTCAGGGCCGGGATCATTCTGGCGGGAGGTTTTTCGAGGCGCATGGGCGAGTTCAAGCCCCTGCTCAAGATCGCCGGGGAATCCGCCCTGGGGATTGCCGCGGTCAGGATGCGAAAGGCCGGCGTCGAAAAAATAATAGTGGTCGCCGGGCACAACGGGAAAAGTGTCGTCAGGGAGGCGAATCGTCTCCATTGCGCGGCGGTGTATAACCCCGATTACGAATCGGGCATGTTCAGCAGCGTGAGGGCGGGGGTCGCGTCTCTGCCCGGCTGTACCGGGACGTTCTATGTGCTTCCCGTCGATACGCCGCTGGTCAAGCCCTCCACTTATTCCGCCCTTTACGAGGCTTTCAGGGCGTCCGGCGGGAAATTCCAGGCGGCATACCCCACATTCATGGGCGAACGGGCTCATCCTCCCCTGGTCTCCAGCTCGCTGATCGAACCCATACTTTCCTGGAGCGGCGAGTCGGGGCTCAGGGGTTTTCTAGCGGGGACCGGCCCGGCGGCCCTTGACGTTCCGGTGGCGGACAGAGCCGTCACGCTGGATATGGACACGCCGGACGAGTTTCGCCGATTGACGGATTACGCGGAAAGCGAATTTTTCCCAGACGACGAGGAGTGCGTCGAGCTGCTGCGCATCGCCGGCGCGCCGGAGCGGGTCGCGCTCCACGCAAGGGCGGTGGCGGACAGTGCTATACTCATAGGGAGGGCTCTGTCGGAGGCGGGGGTGTCCATAGATATGCGGCTTCTGCGTTCCGCGTGCCTCCTGCACGACATAGCGAAGGGGCGGAAGGATCACGAGGCGCAGGGCGCGCGTTTGCTTCGCCGGCTCGGCTACGCGAAGGCGGCGCGAATAGTCGCCTCCCACAAGGAACTGCCGCCCCGCCTGAAAATAGGGGAGGCGGAGGTGCTTTATCTCTCCGATAAAATGACGGACGGCGCGTCCGTGTCCTCGCTGGAAGACCGTATGCGCCGGATGGAGGCGCGCTTTTCGGGCCCGGCGCTCGAGAACGCGAGACGCAGGATAGACGCGGCTCTCCTGCTGCGAAAAAAGACGGAGGATATCACCGGCATGACGATAGAAAAAATTCTTGGAGGTGCGGGAATTGGGTGAAAAAAAAGCGGCAGTTCTGAAGGGCGCCAGGGTGTTCACAGGGAGGAAGATGTTTGAGCACGCCTCGATAGTCGTCGAGGGCGGCAAGATCGTCTATGCGGGCGAGGATGTCTCCGTTCCGGAGGGCGCCGCGGTCACCGATCTCGGAGGGCTCACCGTCACTCCCGGCCTGATCGACGCTCACGCGCACATGGGACTTTGCAGCGAGGGTTTCCCCGCCGAGATGGACGATACCAACGACGATGTCGACCCGGTCGCCCCCCAGCTCAGGGTTCTGGACGCGATTTATCCGGACGACCAGGCCTTCCCCGAAGCCCTTGCCGGCGGAGTCACCTGCGTTCAGATTCTGCCGGGCAGCGCAAACGTCATCGGCGGGCAGGGCGCTATCGTCAAGACGAAACCGGACGTCATAGAGAAGATGCTGGTGCGGTCTCCTTCCGCGATGAAGGCGGCGCTGGGCGAAAATCCGGTGAGAGACTACGCCTCCAAAAACAAGCTGCCCCACACCCGCATGGGGTCCGCTTTTCTGATGCGCGACGCCTTCGTGAGGGCACAGAACTACGGCAGCAAGCACATGGCGGCCATCAGAAAGGACGAACCGACGGAGCGGGACCTGTCAATGGAGGCTTTGGTCATGGTCCTGGATGGACTCATACCTTTCAGGGTGCACTGCCACCGCGCCGACGATATTCAGACCGCCGTCCGGATTGCGGAGGAGTTCGGAGTCCTCTATACCATAGAACACTGCACGGAAGGGCATCTGATAGCGAACTGGCTGGCCGCTAAAAAAGTCAGGGCCGCGGTGGGGCCCTCCCTCACCAGCAAGGTTAAAATCGAACTGAGGAACAAGACCTGG
This sequence comes from Synergistaceae bacterium, assembly GCA_031271065.1. Classification (GTDB taxonomy): domain Bacteria; phylum Synergistota; class Synergistia; order Synergistales; family Synergistaceae; genus JAIRKI01. The sequence continues at coordinate 365 of JAISWP010000007.1, read as the reverse complement.
GATACCCCGAGGAAACTCTGGGAGGCGGGCGTTCACTTCTGCATCATCACCGACCATCCTGTAGTCCCCATAGAACACCTGAGCGTCTGCGCGTCGCTGGCGGTACGCGCCGGTCTCCCGCCTGAGGAGGCCCTCAAAGCCGTCACCATATACGCGGCGGAGCACCTGGACATACAGGATAGGACGGGTTCCCTCGAACCGGGCAAGGACGCCGACATAGCGGTATGGGACGGAGATCCTCTGGACTCCCGGTCGAAAGCCGTGCTGACCTTCGTGGACGGCGAGCTGGTATTCGAGAGATAAAAGGACCCGCGGGGCGATAAAATAGGCGAGTGGCAAAACGCCCCTCGCCTATGCGCTGCCCC
>JAISWP010000243.1 GCA_031271065.1 Synergistaceae bacterium | reverse complement strand
AACGTGATCGGTTTGGAGCCGACGCGCACGATATTCATGCTCACTGTGTCGCTTATGATGCTGGCCACCTCGTAGTCGACGGGGATCAGCTCGAAGCGCCCCGACTCGATCTTGGAGATGTCCAGGATGTCGTTGATTATGTTGAGCAGGGTGACGCCGGAACCGTAGATTTTTGCCAGGTTGTCCAGGGTATCCTTTGGGAGGTTTTTGCGCAGCTCGAGCTCGGCAAGGCCATTGACGGCGTTCAGAGGGGTGCGGATCTCGTGGCTCATGCTCGCCAGAAACTCGCTCTTAGCCCTGTTCGCCGCCTCCGCCGCTTCTTTGGCGTGCAGCGTCTCGGTTATATCGTGGTACAGCGACAGTATGCCCTCCGCGACTCCCTCCTCGTTCCGCATGGCGGTGGTCGTGATGTTGTAGACGCGCGGGCCGTCTCCCATGTCGATGGCCTCCTGGCCGATTATCGTGCCGTGCTGCTCCAGCGCGCGCTTTATCCTCTTTGTCACGTGCCGCAGCAGATCCGGATTGTTGAATCGTTCGAATATCTCAGTGAAATGCCTGCCGTCGATCAGGCCGAAATTCGGGATGCCGGCGACGCGCAGGAAAGTGTTCGTGCAGTAGGCGAAGCAGCCGTCGCTGTCGAGCAGGAGGATGATGTTCGGGCTGTTTTCGAGCATCATGTTCAGGAATCTCTCCTGTTTGGACCGCTCTGCATTGAGGATCGAAGCCAGCCTGTCCCGCGTGGTGTAGACGGCTTCGGCTCTGGTTATAGTCTTTTGGAGCGTCAGGAGCTGGCGGCTCAGTTTCTTTACCTGCGATTGCAGGTTCTGGTTCTCAGACCCCAGCCGGGCCATCTCCGCGTCCACGTTATCGGTGGCCGCCGTTTCGGAAACGTCCGGCGCGGTCTCGCGGACGTCGATGCTCATGACAGCCTCACAGCGCGCATACAATCACCGTGTCGTTCTGAAGCTGGTTGGATATCTTTCCGTCCCCCAGAAACGCGGGGAATATCTCTCCGCCGGAGTAGACGAAGTGATAAGGCACGGAGTCCCCTATACATCTTTCAACCTCTTCATGTTCCGCCATTACCTTCGTGCCGAGCGTCCAATTGCGCGCCACGCACGAGTACATCAATATGTTCCTGCCGGCGCTCTCTTTCAGGGCTTCTTTTACCTTCTCCCCCGTCGACGTGATGACGTCGCTGGCGTCCATCGTGGCTACACCCAGCGTCGAGCCGGCTGGGACCGACCCGCACAGTATGATCGACCCGTCCGGGGTGGAGCTTATGCAGGCGCGCGTCAGCATCGAGCCGTCATCCAGTTTTATCACGAACGGCATGGCCTCATAGCTCGATACGACGCCGCCCGAGGAGAGGCCGATCGACTCCAGATACTTCACCGCCGGCATATTGTTCACCGTTTTCAGCACATTTTTGTGAACATCCGTCACCATAGCTTTCTGTTTCAGGATATTGTTCTCCACCACGGACGCGCTGAAAAACAACGGTTTGACGTCGCCTACCAAGCCCAGCAGCACCAGGGACGCGGGGTGAAACTCCCCGTTGTATACGGTGTAGGCCCTGCGGAAATCTTCTTCGCTCGTGATCGCGAGCGTGCCGAAGGCCGGTATCCCCCACCCGGAGAGTTCGTTGATCTTTTCGATGAATTCGTCCCCGCCGATGGCCATAAGGAACGGAATAAAGGGCATGATCATAGAGGGTTTTTCCTCCAGACTCCCTATAACCCTTTCGTATAATTCTGTCACCGGCCCGCTCATGTCGTCCGATATCGGGTCGGAGACGCCGGAGACGAACCTCACGTCGTCGCTCGTGAGGACCGTGAGGGTGAGAGCCAGCTGGCTCATTACCCCAGGGACCTGAACGCTCAGCGAAGTGCTGCCGACCACGTCGAAGGGGAGGCGGGCGCACAGTTCGCCCACGGCGCCGCTTTCGTCGAAATCACAGGCGCAGTGCAGTATACCTACTGAATTTGCCAGTAAATTGTTATCCAGGTCGAGCCGGTCGAGAATTTCGGCGACGGCGGTTTCAGTGTCGTCTATCTCCTCAGTGAAAGCGGTAAGCATTTTGATCATATGTACTCCTCCTTTGCTGTATCGATTTTTAACACTTCAAGCGGCGCCATCAGCCGCATAAACCCCTTCGCGGACGAGGATTATCCGGCATTGTCAGGCCTTTTTTTCACGGCAGTACAGCCCTCGCCGCCTGTCACCGATTCGAATTCCCTCTCATGAAGCCTGACAATCTCTATCAGATACGGGTCGAAGTGCGTGCCCGAGTCTTTGTAAAGTATTTCGAACGACTGCCTCGTGGTGAAGGCTTTTTTGTAAGGGCGGGCTGACGTCAGAGCGTCGAATACGTCCGCTATGGCGGAGATGCGGGCGCCTATAGGTATCTCCGTCCCCTTGAGCCCCCGCGGATATCCCGTCCCGTCCCACTTTTCATGGTGACAGTACGTTATGTCGAACGCCTCTTTGATCAATGAGTCGTTGTTCAGCTCGACAAGAGCCGCCTTGAGCATTTTAGCGCCGTGCAGGGGGTGGGTCTTTATGACCTGAAATTCATCCTCCGTCAGCCGTCCCGGCTTCAGGAGGACGCTGTCCGGCATGGCTAACTTGCCGATGTCGTGCAGTTTGGTGGCTTCGATGATATCCGATGCCTTCGTGTCGGTCAGAAGATATCCCTCGGCCGGGTTTTCCATGAGCCCGTTTACGATGATCCTGGCGTAGCCTGTCGTGCGCTCTATATGCTCCCCGGTGTCGTGGTCGCGCATGTCGCTCGCCATCGCGAGCAGGTCCAGCGTGATCTTGTCGCGCTGTTCGAGCTTGCGGTTTGTCTCCCGCAGCTCCTCCGTCTTTTCCTCGACGAGCGCCTCCAGGTGGTGCCTGTACCTGTGCAGTTCGAGCTGAAGGCGGACCCTCGTGACGAGAGATTTCGGCTTGAATGGCTTGAGCAGATAATCCATCGCGCCCATCTCCAGAGCCTGAATCTCGTCGTCGCTGTTCACCGAGCCGGTCAGGAATATGACTGGAATTTCGCGAAGACGGGGGTCGGCCTGGAGAGCGGCTAGCACGTCGAAGCCGGACATCCCGGGCATGTTGTAATCCAGAAGGATCAGATCGGCCATATTGCGGCTCAGAAACTTGAGCGCCGTTTCGCCCGAAGTGAAAGGCCTGACGCTGTAATCTTGTTTTAACACCGATAATATCGAATTCAATATTATAGGGTCGTCATCCACTGTGAGAATGACCGGCGCAGAATCTTTTGCAGACACGATAGTCCCCCTGTCTTTAAATTATAACGATACGGATAAGCCAGCTATAGACGCCATGACGCGCACCGTCCCGGCGATAGATGTTCATGAAACGTAACTATTATATAGCGAACATGAGAAAATTTATACATACGAAAAATTCAGACCGCCGGAATATGCCGCCTGCGCCGCGCTTCCCGCCGTTTCCTGGTTTTTGCGCGCTCCATACCGTCAGATGCCCCGCTCGGCGGCGCGTGGATTTCATTTAAACCCATGTGTTTTCTTGAAAGAAACTGATTTCGACAGGAACCGCTGCCAAATTTTACAAATATGATATATTATTATATTAGTAAATAAAAATGGCTTTCTGTACGCAGCCGATAAGAGAGAGGAGTGGGAGTATGCGGACGACGGGTGGTTATCTGCGATTGCCGCGCGCTCTGTTTTTTGTCTTTGCCGTCTTGTTTTTCGTCTCGCAGGCGGGTCTCGTTCACGCGGCGGCCGGAAGCGGCGCCAGCAAGAGGGCCAGGGATGTGCTGAAACCGGACGCCTCAGCCGGACAGCCGGCAGCGCCAGCGCAGCCTGCCCAGACAGTTTCTCCAGTCCAGGGCGGCCCCGCGACGCCTGAGCAGGCGTTCGCCGGCGTTCAGAGCCAGGCTCAGGCAGGAAACTTGCAGGCTATGCTCACTCTCGGCGGTTTTTACGCCGAGGGGTACGGGGTTCAGAGGAATTTTTCAAGGGCCCGCGAGTGGTATGAAAAAGCGGCGGAGGCCGGAATGGCCGAGGGAGTCTACAACGTGGGAGTCTGCTGGGAGACCGGCATGGGAAGCGCGGCCGACCCGGCCGAAGCGGTCGGATACTTCCGCAGGGCGGCTGACGAGATGAATCTGCCGCAGGCCATGTTCAAAATGTCCGCGGTGCTGGACGAAGGAGCGGGCGTCCCCAGGGACGAAGCGGGAGCCACGAAATACCTGATCCGCGCGGCGGAAGCCAGGCACCCCGGAGCCGCGGCCATAGCCGGGGTCATCTACCTGGACGGCCTGCGCGGGCAGCCGAAGGACAGCATAAAGGGCATGAACATGCTGAAGATCGCGGCCGGAGCGGGCAGTGTGGAGGCCATGAAG
>JAISWP010000097.1 GCA_031271065.1 Synergistaceae bacterium | reverse complement strand
GAGGGAACGGGTAATAAAGCCTCCCTCCGATAACGCCGGCAGGACGCGTTTCGGCGGGCGCGGGGCTTGAGGGTGATATCTTAAGCGTGCATACGTAAAAAATTTGTATGATATCAATGACGGCGGGTATAATATGCGCATGTGCCGGAACTTGAAGTCTTTAAAGGGAGATGATGTATATGAAGTTTCAAAAACGTTCGGTTCTGCTGGCCGCCGCGATTGCTCTGCTGGCCGTCCTTTCGTCCGCCGTGGTCTCGGAGGCGCTCGAGACCTTCAGTTTCGAATCCAAGACCTTCGACGGCAAGTCCGTCACGGACGCTATTTTCAAAGACAGCAGGCTCACGATGGTGAATTTCTGGGCGACCTGGTGTCCGCCGTGCGTCCGTGAGATGCCCGATCTCGCGGGTCTCGCGGATTCCATGCCGGAAGGGACGCAGCTGGCGGGAGTCCTGCTCGACGTGACGGCCGGAAACAGCAGCGCCAGAAGCAGCGCCGAAAAGATTTTGAAGAACTCCGGGGCTGATTTCGTCCAGATATTGTATGATCCCAGCATGGACTCTTATACGGACGGCATCGAGGCGATCCCGACCACGATATTTGTGGATTCCGAAGGCCGTGTGATAGGTGAGCCGATCGTCGGCAGCAGAAGCGGGCGGGAATACAGGGCCGCGATAGAAAAAGCGCTTAAAAAAACCGAGGCGAAATGAGCGAAAAGACGGGAAACATTCTCCGGGCCGCTCTTTTTCTGATCGCTTTGGCCTTTGTCGCCGCCGGGGTTTCCCGGGGCGAGATGTCCACGGTCCTTCGCAAGGCTGTCACCGTCTGTTTAGAGTGTATAGGAATTGGCTGACCGGCGGCGCGTGATCCAGTGGATCGCTCTGATAGCGAACAACGCTTACCTGAAGGGGTTCGCGGAGGGACGCGTTTACAGAGGCAGCCTCAAGTCGATCTGCGTCCCGGGCCTCAACTGCTATTCGTGCCCGGGCGCCGCGGCTTCCTGTCCGCTGGGGGCGCTTCAGGCGGTTTTAGGAGATTACAGGTATAAATTCAGCTTCTACGTCGTCGGTCTGATGATGGGATTCGGACTCGTTTTCGGACGGCTGATATGCGGTTTCCTCTGCCCGTTCGGTCTGATGCAGGAGCTCTTTTACAAAATCCCGTCGCGCAAGGCTGCAGGCAGCGGGGCGCGGTGGCTGCGCTGGGGAAAGTATGTGACGCTCGCCGTGTTCGTGATCGCGATTCCCGTATTTTTCCGCGGCGATCTGGGCATCGGCGAACCCGCTTTCTGCAAATATATCTGCCCTGCCGGGACCATCACCGCCGGTCTGCCTCTCGTGGCCGCGCAGCCGTCCCTGAGGGAAGCCGCCGGGGGGTTGTTCGCCTTTAAAGTGTTTGCCGCCGCGGCGATCGCGGCCGCCTGCGTCGTGATATATCGCTTTTTCTGCAAGTTCCTCTGTCCCCTCGGAGCATTTTACGGATTTTTCAACAGGATAGCCCTGTACCGCATGAGCTGCGACGGGAACAGCTGCGTTCGCTGCGGCGCGTGCTCGAGGGTATGCAGAATGGGGGTAGACCCTTCGAGGGAACCGGACAGCGCCGAGTGCATAAGGTGCGGAGACTGCTTGAAAGCCTGCCCTTCCTCGGCTCTTGGGGCGGGTTTCGAGTTTGTCCGAAAGGGCGGGGCCAAAGATGCGGGAGAATGCGCGCGCGGGTAAAAGGCGCGTTTCAGAGTACGCGAGGCATGAATACAATAGGGCGCGGATGACCTCTTCTTCGCGCCGAACGGAGGGAAATGAATGAACACGCAGGCTCTTGTGTGGGCCCTGGGAGGGGTGAGCTTTATTTTTCTTATGACGTCCCTGGGGTCCGCTACGGTATTGCTGTTCCGCAGAAAGACCAACGAGACGGTTCAGAAGATATTCCTCGGTTTCGCCGCGGGAGTTATGGTGGCGGCCTCGGTATGGAGCCTGCTGATACCCGCCATCGAAGAGTCGGAAGCGGCAGGGACGCCCGGCTGGATACCGGCTGCCGGAGGTTTCGCGCTGGGAGTCTTTTTTCTCATGGCGCTGGACAGGGTGATACCTCACCTGCACCCCGAGTCCAACACGATGGAAGGTCTCCCTTCCTCGCTGAAACGTACCACTCTCCTGGTATCGGCCGTGACGCTGCACAATATTCCCTAGGGAATGGCCGTCGGCCTATCCTTCGCGCTTGCCGCCCAGCACGGGGACGACCCCTCTTTTTACGCGTCGGCGGCCGCCCTTGCCCTTGGCATAGGGATACAAAACTTCCCGGAGGGGGCGGCCATATCCCTTCCCATGCGGCAGGAAGGGGCGAGTACCGGGCGAGCGTTCCTGCTGGGGGTCCTTTCCGGGGCCGTGGAGCCCGTCTTTGGCATCGCCGCCGTGCTCCTGGCCGGGTTCATAACTCCGTTTATGCCGTGGCTGCTCTCGTTTGCCGCAGGGGCCATGTTGTATGTCGTGGTCGAGGAATTGATTCCCGAGGCCCACATCGGAGGTCATTCGATTACAGGGACTATGGGGGTCATGTCGGGGTTCCTCATAATGATGATCCTCGACGTGGCGCTGGGTTGAGGTAAGGGCAAAGACACAAAAGGCCTCTGCGCCGGCAGAGGCCGTGATCGCGGGCCTATCGAAAACGCCCGGTCCGGCGCGGCGTCAGGCCGCTCTCTTGACCTTACCGGAACGAAGGCACTTGGTGCAGATCTTGAACCGTTTCGACTCTCCGCCGCCGACGTCCACCATGACGCTTCTCAAGTTTATGAGCCAGCGGCGCCTTGTGCGGCGATTCGAGTGACTGACGGCGTTCCCGGTGGTCGGTCCCCTGCCGCAGCAGTCGCAATGCTTGGACATTCCTCACTACCTCCTTGCCGAGAGCGGCAATGCTCAGAAAAAGTCACATAACTGAGGGATTTTACCACGGAATTATTTATTTGGGAATACATGCCCCGCTTTTTCATGAACTGGATTTTTAATGTGTTTTAACGCAATTGATTCTGTTATACTAAACTCAGAAATATTTCGAAAGGAAGAGCCGTATATGAGTTTTACCGACGATATGGACAGACTTCAGGAGATAATCGGGGAGTTTGAGTCGGGCGGCGTGGGCATGGAAAAATCGCTCGCCCTGTTCGAGGAAGGCGTGAAGCTGATAAAAGCGTGCAGGGACTATCTGGAGAACGCAAAGCGCAGAGTGACCCTGCTCATGAGCGACGGAGTCACGGAAATACCGATGGACGCCGGCGCGGTCCCGGAGGAATCCGCCGAGTGAACGATACCCCCGACGCCCTCTTTATTCTCAGTTCCGCGTATTCTAAGAGATTCGAGGCGTATCTGTCGAAGCTGTGCGGCTCTATGCCCGAAAAAATACCCGCGCGTCTGGCGGAGGCGATGTCCTATTCGCTCACAGCCGGGGGAAAGAGGCTTCGCCCTGCCCTTTGCATGGCGGTCTCGGAACGCTGCGGAATTTCTCCTGAACTGGTCCTGCCAATGGCGGCCGCCATAGAGATGATCCACACGGCTTCTCTGATTCACGACGATCTGCCCTGCATGGACGATGACGGCCTGAGACGGGGCAGGCCCTCGAATCACGTGGTTTTCGGCGAGGGTATGGCGGTCCTGGCCGGTGACGCCCTCATGATCTGGTCGTTCGGGCACGCCCTCTCGGGTCTTCTGTCGAACGGACTGACGGCTCACAGCGCCGCCCTCGCGGCGGCGTGCCTGAGCGAAGCCTCCGGCCCGGCGGGAATGTGCGGCGGGCAGGCGCTGGACATTGATTCCGCCGGCGGGGATCCCGGGGGAGATTTTGTCTGGCGTATCGCCGAGACCAAGACGGCGGCGCTTATAAGGGCCTCGGTTCTCTCCGGCGCCATACTCGGAGGAGCGGACGAAAGGGCAGTGAGCTGCTACGATTCTTACGGGACGCATCTCGGACTGGCTTTCCAGATAGCAGACGACATCCTTGACGTGACCGGCAGCGCGCAGGACCTGGGCAAGACGCCAAACAAGGATTCGGCCCAGGAAAAGATGACGTACGTTTCGTCTTACGGACTGGACGGCGCGCGGCGTTTCGCGGAGAGGGAGTCACTTATGGCCGCCGAGTCTCTGTCGCCTCTGTTCCCGGAAGGGGATCTGCTGATAGACCTCGCCGTGTCCCTAGGCGGCAGGAGCAGGTGATGAGCATACCGAAAGGCTCCTCGGTCCTGGACGCGCTTGGCAGCTACAGGCGGCTGGCTCTGCTGTCGCCCGGCGAGATGACCAGGCTCTGCGGCGAGATAAGGGAACTGATAACCGACGTGACCTTAAAAAACGGCGGACATCTCGGAGGTTCTCTCGGGGCCGTGGAACTCTGCGCGGCGCTCCTTCGAACCTTCAATCCCGAGAGGGACAAGATAATATTCGACGTGGGGCATCAGGCATACGCGTACAAGATACTGACGGACCGTCTGGACAGGTTTTGCACCCTTCGCCGGAAGGGCGGGATCTCCGGCTTCCCCCGCAGGAGCGAAAGCCAGTTCGATGTTTTCGATACCGGGCACAGCAGCACGTCCATCTCCGCGGCCCTGGGCTTCGCGAAAGCGAGGGATCTGAAAGGCCTCGGACACGAGGTCGTGGCTGTGATAGGCGACGGCGCCCTTTTGAACGGGCTCGCGTTCGAGGCGCTGAACAATGTGTTCGAGTGCGATACGAAGATCACCATCGTGCTCAACGACAATAAGATGTCCATCAGCCCCAGAGTGGGAGGGCTTGCGGAACATCTGGCCAAACTCTCCGTGAGCGCGCCGTACAGAAGGCTCAAGCGTTTTATCAAGGATCAGTGCAGGGCGATGCAGGACGGAAACAGGATGGAAAACCGGCTGGCCCGCGTCAAAACCAAGCTCAAATCATTGCTCCTGCCGGCGAACATATTCCTCGACATGGGCGTCAGTTACTGGGGGCCCTTCGACGGGCACAACGCGGGCGAACTCGCGGAGATTTTCGAACTCTCCAAGCAGTATCCGAAACCGCTTCTGATACATGCGGTGACGAAAAAGGGCAAGGGCTGCGCGGAGGCCGAAAGCCTTCCCTCCCTCTTTCACGGGGTCGGTTCGGGCACCGTCCTGAACGGCGAACCCCGGACGCCGCCGGACGCCGGGCCAGCCGATTGGAGCGGGGCTGTGTCGGGCGTCCTCATGGAGATGGCCGCCGGCGACGAACGGATCGTCGCCCTCACCGCGGCTATGGAGGAAGGGACGAAGCTCAGCGCCTTCAAACGCGAATACCCGAGCCGTTACTTCGACGTCGGCATAGCCGAGGGACATATGCTCACGTTTGCCGCCGGCCTCGCGGCCGGGGGCATGAGACCGGTGGTCTGCGTCTATTCGACTTTTCTTCAGAGGGCTATGGACCAGGTCGTGCACGATATATGTATGCAGGGGTTTCCGGTCCTGCTGGCTGTGGACAGGGCCGGTCTGAACGGGGAGGACGGGGAGACGCATCAGGGACTTCTCGACATGGCCTGGGGCAGAAGCATACCGGGCCTGGTCATAGCCGCGCCGCGCGATACGGCGGACCTGGCGTTCATGATGCGCTCTTGGCAGGAAAAAGACGTCCCCGTGATGATACGTTATCCGAAGGGCAGAGCTCCCGAATCCTTGTCCCGCAGAACGGGCGCGCCCCGTCCCTGGGGCAGGGCGGAGGTATTGAGGCGCGGCAGCGGGGTCTGTATCGTGGGGATCGGAGCGACTGTCAAAATGGCCCTCGAAGCGGCCGATCTCTGCAAAAAGCGCGGCTCGGGCAAGCCCACGGTGGTCGACCTGAGATTCGTCTCCCCGATAGATTGGGGGACAATGGACGATATTATGGGCTCTCATTCCCTGGTGATCGTGGCTGAGGACGGCTACAGAGAGGGCGGCGCGTCCGAGGCCATAGCCGCCAGAGCGTCGGCCGGACGATCCTGCTCTGTGAGGGGAATCGGCGTGGCCCCGGGATATGTGCCCCACGCCGCGAGAGCCGAACAGCTGGCGGACAGCGGAATAACAGCGGAGGACATAGCGGCCGCGGCGGAGGATTTTTATGGCGGGACGGGCTCCGGAAAGGCTGGATAAACTCCTTGTCGGGCGAGGTCTCGCGTCGTCCCGGAAAGAGGCGGCGGATCTCATAAGGGAAGGCGGCGTCAGGGTATCCGGAATTGTCAGGGATAAGCCCTCTTCCATGTGCGGGGCGGACGCCGCCATAGAGGTGGAAAGGGCGGGGAAGCGCTGGGTCAGCAGGGGGGCCCATAAACTTCTGAAGGCCCTGGACGTTTTCGGAGTCGATCCCTCCGGGCTCGACTGTGCGGACATAGGGGCGGCCACCGGGGGATTCACGCAGGTTCTTCTCGAACACGGGGCGGCCCGGGTGGCCTCGGTGGATGTGGGATACGGACAGCTCGCCTGGGAGCTCAGAAACGATCCCAGGGTAAAGGTGATGGAGCGCACCAACGCGAGGCTGGTCTCTTCGGAAGATATCGGGTGGCTCTCCTCTATCGTGACGGTGGACGCGTCTTTCATATCCCTGCGGACGCTGATCCTCAATGTCAAACGGCTTCTCGCCCCCGGCGGGGTTATAATAGCTCTGGTGAAACCGCAGTTCGAAGCCGGGCGCGGCCGGGTCGGCAAGGGAGTCGTCCGCGACCCGGCCCTGCATACGGAAGTGCTTGAGAGCCTTCGCGCGTATTTCCGCGGCTCCTGCGGCCTGATCCTGAAAGGCGCTGATTTTTCGCCGATACGGGGGCCCGAAGGCAACATCGAATTTATCTTTTTGCTCGCTCGAAATATAAACGCCGGTCAGGTCGAAATGAACGAAGATTTCGCGGCGCTGGTGAGAGATGCTCACGCGGAGTTGAGGTGATGTCCCGTAATGCGGGTGGGATTGTTTTTTAATCATGCTCTGGAGCCAAGCGCCGCCGTCGCGGAGGCGGTACGCTCCGCCGATTATGGGGACGCGGACGTCGAATTTTCCTCATGTGACGCGCGAGACCGCCCTGAGGGCATAGAACTTGCGGTTTCGATAGGCGGCGACGGCACATTTCTCTTGACGTCCAAGACCATAATGGGCACGGGCGTACCGGTGTTCGGGATAAATACCGGGAGGCTAGGGTTTCTCGCCTCCGGAGAAGCGCAGAACGCCGTCCGGGATGTAAAGAGCATACTGAGCGGCGGGTACGATACGTTCGCTATGGTGCCGATCAGAGGCGAGATATCGCGGAACGGCGGGCCTGCGGGGCGCGTGTGGGCGCTCAACGAGATAATGATAGTGAAGGGTCTGGTGTCGCGCCCCATATCCATAACGGCCAGACTGGGGCGTGACAGGCTGTACAGTTTCCTGGCGGACGGCATAATAGTGGCTACCCCCACCGGTTCGACGGCGTACGCTCTCTCGGCTGGAGGCCCGATAGTCCATCCCGGCCTGAGATGTATATCAGTCACCCCCATCTGCCCTCATTCTCTCTATCCCCGGCCACTCGTAGCGCCGGACACCGAGACCGTCACCATCACGCTCGAACCGTCCCAGTGCGGGGCGATACTCTCCGGGGACGGACAGAACGACGCCGAACTCCTTCCCGGAGACGACGTGTCGATAACGTCCGACCCCGATAGAAAAATTGACGTGATAAAGCTAGGCGCCGGGTCGTACATAGACGTGCTCAGGAGCAAGCTGAACTGGTCATGATAGAACGTCTCGAGGTCAGGGGAATGGGAGGTATCACGCAGGCCGCGCTGGATTTCTCCGGCAGTTTCACCGTTATAACGGGGGAGAGCGGCGCCGGAAAGAGCAGCCTGGTCCGCGCTTTCGAATTTATCTCCGGGAAACGGGCCGCGGCGTCGTTCATACACGCCGGATGCGACGAGACGGACGTGACGGCGCTCTGGTCTTTGCCGGACGGCGGAGAGACGGTGACCAGACGGCTGCTGTCCCGCTCGGGCAAGGGGCGCTGCTGGATAGACGGTGAACTTGTCTCCGCCGGGACGCTCGCGTCCTGCTCGGCCTCCATGATAGAGATACAGAGCCAGTTCGCCCAGCTCAACCTTCTGGACCCGTCGCGCCAGCTCGAACTGGTCGACCTGTGCGGAGGGGACGAGCTTGCCTCGTGCAGGAAAACGCTGGCCGAACTCTTTCCGCGGATGCTTGCGGCCGAACGTGAGATCATGGAGATGAAAAAACGCAGGACGGAGGTCGAAACCCGTCTCGAAGGAGCTCCCGACCGGGTGAGGCGCATAAAATCTCTGGGCCTTTATCCCGGCTGCGAGGAGGAGTGGAGGGCGGAGCTGGTTTCCCTCGAGCGCTCTCTGGCCGAAGCCGGCAGATACGAGCACATAGTCGGCCGTATGAGGGGCGGCGAGGACGACCTGCTCGATACGCTCGCTTCGCTTCTGAGGGATCTGTACTCGGCGGCGCCTCCGGGATTGGCCGATCGCTGGAACGAGCTGGGCGAAGGTGGGCTGTCCAGACTTCAGGAGCTTTTCAGCTCTGCCGAGAGAGAACTCGGCATGATGCCGCGCGAGGAACTGGAATCGATGCACGATAAAGCGGAGGCGAGGTTCGGCCTGCTGCGCAAACTGAAACGGGAGACGGGGCTCGATTCGGCGGAATCGCTCACCGGCTATATAAAGAGCGCGGAAGATGATTCCAGGTGGCTGGGCGAGGTTTCCTCCGCTCTGGAGGAAAAAAGTGCTCTCGCTTCCCGCCTGAAGGGCGAGGCAGCCTTGGCCGCCAAGAACCTGAGAGCTCTCCGCGAGAAATCCGCCGAGGTTTTCGAAAGCCGGGTGAACGATCAGCTGCGCGATCTGGCGATGGATGATATTATTTTTTCAGTGTCCGTCAATAAATTGGATAAGGTCAGGTCCACAGGGGCGGAGAGCGCGGCTTTCATGCTGAGCCAGAAATCCCTTCCGCCCTTTCCGGTGGGGAAAGTGGCGTCCGGGGGAGAATTGAGCCGTATTCTGATCGCGATACAGGCGTCAATGGAGCCGGACCGCCTGCCCCGGGTCCTGGTGTTCGACGAAGTCGAAGCTGGCTTGGGCGGCAGGACCGCCGTTTTGGCCGGAGAAAAACTCAGGGATCTGTCGAAAAACAGCCGCACCATACTGATTACCCACGAGGCCGCGATAGCTGCGATGGCGGACCAGCATTTCGCGGTGACGAGAAGCGGGGACGAGACGGAGGTAAACGAGATTTCCGGGGATAAAAGAGTGCGGGAGATAGCCCGAATGCTTGCCGGCTTCGACACCAGGGAAGCTATCGAACACGCCCGCGCGCTTCTCGAAGGATGAACACATATCTTTGACGAAGGGAGGTTTGAGATATGCGCAATACCGGAAAAAGGGGATTGTTCCTGTTTCGTCATCTCATCGGCGGGCGATTTCAAGTGGTAAAGTGTGAAATGGGGCGCATGACTCCGGACGACCTGGACGAAGCTCTGAAATTGCACGCCAGAGTCACCAGGGGCTTGAGCATGGAGATATTTGTCCAGACCCCGGAGGACGATATGCGGCGTTTGCTGGGGGACGACGGCGTCTCTCTGGGGGTCTGGTTCGAGAACAGGCTGGTATGTATGAGAGCCCTGATGACGGACGGCGGATGGGTGAACGAGACGCTCGGACACATGGGCATAGAACCGGACGCGGCGCGGCGCACGGCTTACATGGACCACTGCATCGTCGACAGGGAGTTCAGGGGCAACAACGTGCAGTTTTTGACGTATTATTCTATGGAGCACTATATAGCGGAGCGATACGACACGATGTACACCACGGTGTCTCCGAAAAATTCGTTCAGCCTTCAGAACATCTTGAGTTCCAATTATGTGGTGGTGGGGATAAAGGATCTTTACGGGGGATATCTCCGCCTGATCATGAGGAAGAAGCTGTCTATGGGGATGCCGATATGGGCGCACGGGCATCATGTGGTGCCCCTTGCCGACATAAAGCGTCAGCGGGAGCTCGTGGCGGACGGTTT
>JAISWP010000077.1 GCA_031271065.1 Synergistaceae bacterium | reverse complement strand
CGGCAGTCTGTTTTATGACGTTAAAAGACGGCAAGGGCGCGGAGCCCGGAGGGGCGGTCGCTTACAACGCGGAGCGGGTGGAGAATCTGCTAGAACCCCTTGAAAAATCGCTGAAGTCGAAATCGGCTCTCGCGGACTGGAAAAAATTGTATCTCGGCTTCGATCTGGGCACCACGAATACCGTGCTGGTGGCGCTCAACGAGTCGGGGCAGCCGGTAGGGGCGGTCATGGAGGAGTCGGGGGCCTCTGTCTCGGACGGAGTCGTAGTTGATTATCTCTCGGCCATAGAGACCATGAAAAAATGTCTCGTCCGCCTGAGGGAGAGGTTTGGAAGAGATTTGACCGGCATCGGGGCAGCGGCATACCCCCCCGGTATATCGGAAAAAACGGCGCGGGTCTGCGCCAACGTGGTGGAAGCCCTGGGGTTCAGCTGCGAAGGGCTGTACGAGGAGCCTACCGCGGCTTCGGACGCTCTCGATTTCACTGACGGGGCCATTGTGGATATAGGCGGAGGCACCACGGGAATATCGATACTCAAAGGCGGGAACGTGGTCTATTCGGCTGACGAACCCACAGGCGGAACCCACATGACACTGGTGCTCTCGGGGGCGCTCAACGTCGATTTCGACAAGGCCGAGGCCATGAAGCGGGACATAGCGCGCAATATGAATCTGGTGCCGCTTCTGCGTCCGACTCTCGAGAAGATGGGTTCCATAGTTAAAAGGCACCTCCATGAAAGCGGATATTACGGCAAGGTTCACATTCTTACAGTCGGCGGCGGAGCCGCGCTGCCTGGGGCGGAGGAAGTGCTGTCAGCCACGGTCGGACAGAAAGTGGCGATATGCCCCAATCCCCTTATGGTGACGCCGGCGGGAATAGCCGCACGTCTTTGGAGAGAGAAAAATGTCGCCGGAAAAGATTAAAGAGCTCGCCGAGCTCGTGATTGAGAGAATAAGCGAAAAAAGGATCGGTTTTCTGTGGCGGGGGAGTCCTCTTCGGTTTGAACGGGCCGAGAGGTTCGCGTGGGTCCACTACTGCATCCACGGCTCACATTCCGTTCCGCGGGAGAAAGTGTATCATCTCGGCGGCGTAAGAGACCCGCTGTCCGAGGGCGGCACACTCGATATGCTCGTGGTTTTGGACGGAAACGCCGGCCTGATGCTGGAAGTGGCCTGCGGAGTGACGGTTTCTCCCGCGTCGATGCTGATTGAGGGTGCGCTTCGCGCATCGGTCCCGGTCCTGTACGACGTTTCGATTTTAAATAAATGGGCTGCCGCGGCGGATTCCGCCGCGAGGGACGCTTCACGCCGGATTATGGAGACGCTCTCTTCGAGAGGGGCCGAATTTATCGGAGAGGCGGGCTGCGGCGCCTGCGGAATAGAAACCGCCGCTGTGACGAAAGACGATTCCCCGGTGACCTTGAGCGGCGGCGGGTGGCTGTCCTGGACAGAGATATCCCCGGTCGTCTCCGGGCGGAGCGCAGTGAGACTGGCTTTTGATACTCGCCTGACGCCGGAGGCTTCCGACAGGCTTGCGAGGTTGAATATACGCGTCGAGGAGGTTGTTTGCTGATGGCTCTCTCATACAAATTCATCAACGCTCCTTCGGTGTCCACGAGGAGGCTTCTGATGCGCAGGATGCTCATCGGGCGGCCCGCCGAGGAGGCCGATGAGCTGAAATCGGCGGCTTGGGGGGCGGTGCTTCTCATTCAGGGGATGCTGACGGAGATGTACCACGCCGTCGACGTCGGAACGAAAACAAGCCCTGTAATCGCCTCCGAAGTGGTAGGAAACTGTCCGCAGAACGTTGTAACGATGGCGTTCGTCGGCAACGTGGCTGACGTAAAGCAGGTCCTGTCAGCCCTGCAAAGCGAGGGAGTGGTGATATGAGACTGGGCAGAGTGGTAGGTTCCGTCGTAGCTACGAGAAAACACGACCGTCTCGTGGGTCATAAACTGCTCATAGTCCGTCAGCTGAAACCCGGTCCGGACGGTAATCTCATACCCTCGGCGGGCAGCAGCGAGTTCTGCGTGGCGGTAGACCTGGTGGGAGCGGGCACCGGAGAACTGGTTTTGTATACCTCCGGGTCATCGGCGAGAAACTCGTCGTCGGAGGCCCACGACTCCCCGATAGACGAGGCCATAATCGGCATAGTGGATCAGACGGACTGCGATACGAACGAGGTTCGGTGACATGGGAAAGGTGTACACGAGAACCGGGGACGGAGGAACTACCAGCCTGGGCAGCGGGGAGAGGGTTCCGAAGGATTCCCGCAGGGTTTCCCTTTACGGTATAATAGACGAGGCCGATTCTGCGCTGGGCATCGCCCGCGCCGACGCTTCGGCGCCTGTCGCCGCCGCTCTGAAGGAACTTCAGGGGGAGCTGGTGAAGCTCATGGCCCGGATATCGCTGTACGACCCAGACTGCGCCGTGATCTCCCCTTCTGAGGTAGAGTCGAGGATAGAGGCGATAAGGGAGATAGTTCCGATGCCGGACGTCTTTGTCGAACCGGGAGAGAGCAAGGCGGGAGGCGCGCTCCATCTGGCCCGCGCCGTGCTGAGGCGGGCGGAGCGGGAGGCTGTGGCATTAGAGCGCGAAGAGGGGTTCGATCCCGACGACCTCAAGCTGATAAACCGGCTGTCCGATTACGTGTATTCGCTGGCCGAATGGGCGGACCACGAGGAAAAAATCCGCCGCATAGCTCGCATAGTGGCCAGCCGCATCGCGCGGCTTGACGAAGGGTGCGGCGTCACGCTGGAAGAGGCGGAGAAACTGATATCGGCGATGGCGGCGACAGCCGCTGAGGGCGGCGTTCCGATGGCGATGGCCGTGACCGACTCCCACGGGGATCTCGTCGCCTTCGCCCGTCAGGACGGAGTCCTTCCGGTGAGCGTAGGACTGGCGCAGCGAAAGGCGTTCACCTCCACTCAGCTGAAGTGCCCTACGTCGGATCTCGCTTCCCTGACGCAGCCGGGAGCCATGCTGTGGGGGCTTCAGGCGGACCCGAACCTCGTAGTTTTCGGAGGAGGCGTACCCCTTGAAAAAGGCGGGCGCGTCGTCGGCGCGGCGGGCGTCAGCGGCGGCACGGTAGATGAAGATATGGCGGTGGCAAACGCCGCTTTAGATATTTGGAAGAGCGAATAAAATTTACGTATGCGAGGTGAGTGCATTGGTTGATCAGGAAGCGCTCGTCAGGAATGTTGCAAAAAAAGTGATGGAGCTCTTGGCGGCATCTGTGGAAGAGGCGGGCTCCAACGGGTTCGAATCCGTGGACGAAGCCGCCGAGACCGCGGCGAAGGCGCAGCGCGCGTGGCAGTGGGAGTACCTGCTGGAGGATCGCATCAGGATCATCAACGGGATGCGAAAAGAACTTCT
>JAISWP010000274.1 GCA_031271065.1 Synergistaceae bacterium | reverse complement strand
ATTATCCCCATGAAACTCATGACGCTGATGCGCAGTTTGGCCGCGTAGAGCAGACCGAAGGACCCGGCCGTCATGAGAGGCAGGGAGAACATGACGGTAAAAGGATGCAGGAACGACTCGAACTGGATGGCCATCACTATATAGACAAGCAGTATGGCAAAAACGAGAGCTATCGCCATGTTGACGAAACTCTCCCTCATGAGCTCCGAGTCCCCCGTGGGAACTATGCTGTATGTTCCGTCCTGGGGCGCGTACCTGCGGAATACGTCTTCCATAATGGCTATGCCCTCTCCGGGGGATATGCCCTCCACGTTTGCCCCTATCTGTATCGACCTCTGCCTGTTGTAGCGTTTTATTACGTTGGGAGAGGGGCCTATGCTGCTTGTGACCAGAGAGTCCGCCCTGAGGACCTTGCCGTCCATCGTCCTGACCAGTGTATTTTTCACCTTGTCCGGATCGTCCCTCAGACCGCGCTCGGCCCTTATCTTGATGTCGTACCTGTACCCTCCCTCGTTGAAGGACCCGCCGACGGTTCCGCCGAACCAGGCGTTGAGTTCGTCCGAGAGGTCCCTTATATTGACCCCCAGGTCGTCGGCCAGCGCCCTGTTCAGCTCCAGATCAATTCTGGGCTTGTTCAGCTGGAGGTCGGTGGTTATATCCACCAGCCCTCGGGGATTCTGCGCGAGATCGGCCTTTATCAGTTCGCCTATCTCGGCGAGGGACTCGCTTGTCGGACCCTGGACGACGAGGGTGATATCCGACCCTCCCCAGCCGCCCATCTTGATGTCCACGTCCCGGAACGCGGCGAGTTTGCGCCTCAGCTGTCCCATTATGACGTTCGAAGGCTCCCGCTGCCTTCTCGGTATCAGCTCCACCGTGAGAGAGCCCTTGTACACTTCCTGTCCCTGCCCGCTGCCAGCGACTCCGTAGGTGTAGGCGACCCTCGGGTCCGCCTCCACCACCGCGATAATTTCTCCCATGACCCGCTCAGTGACCTCCAGGGACGTGTCGGCCGGCAGTTCCATGTTGAGCCTGAAATATCCCTGATCCTCGTTCGGGGCGAACTCGGTCCCCAGCATAGCCGCCAGCTTGAGTCCGCCGGCGAAGAGCAGCACCGCCGCCAATATCACGGTGAAACGGTGGTTTACAGCCGACAGAAGCAATTTCTTATAGCCGTTTTCGAGAGCCGTGAACGGGGCTTCCAGAGCCCTGTACACGAGGCCCCTGCGTTCGCGCCCCAATATTCTGGAGCAGAGAAAAGGCGTCAGGGTGAGTGACAGCAAGAGGGAGATGCTTATCGTCATGGCGACCGTGATTCCGAACGCGTTGAAAAATCTCCCCATGAGCCCTCCCATGAAGGCTATTGGCAGAAAAACCGCGAGGGTCGTGGCAGCCCCGCCCACTACCGCGAAACCCACCTCCGCCGCTCCGTCCCCGGCGGCCCGCATCGGGTTTTTACCCTCGGAACTGTGACGGGAGATGTTCTCCATGACGACGCTGGTCGCGTCCACGACCATTCCCACCGCCAGCGATATACCCATCATGGAGATGTTGTTTATGGTTATGCCAAGCCAGTAGAGCACCGCCACGCTTCCCAGAAGGCACACCGGTATGGTTATGACGGCTATTATCGTGGCTTTGAGGGTGCGGAGGAAGATGAACATTATTATCGAGGTGAGGCAGATAGATAGGATGATGTCGCCTCTGACCCCGTTCATGGAACTGGTGATGAACCTGGATGTGTCGGAGACGATCACGAGCTTCGTGCCGCGGGGAGCGGACTCGTTGAGCTCGGCAACGCGTTTGCGCACCTCGCGGGCCAGAGCCACTTCGTTCGCGCCCTTCTGTTTGCGGACCTGCACCATGATCGTCGGGCTGTTTTCATAGAGGGACTGGCTGCGCTTGTCGGCGAAGTCGTCCTCGATGCGGGCCACGTCGCGGAGACGGATTATCGCTCCGTTCCTGTAGGCCACCGGCACGTACGACAGCTCGGCCACCGAGCCGTATTCGGCGTTCAGCCTGATGCCGTACTCGCGCGTCCCGGTCTCTATGCGCCCCGCCGGCAGCTCGACGTGCCTCGTGTAAACAGCGTTCTTTATGTCCTTTGTCGTGAGACCGTATGCCTCGAGGCTGTCCGTGTTGACCCAGACGCGTATCTCCCTGTTCCTGAAACCCGCGAGCTGTACGCCGCCCACGCCGGTCACGGTCTGGAGACGCTCCGAGACCACGTTGTCCACGTACCGGGTCAGGCTCTTCATGTCTGTGTTCCCGTCCGTCTCAACCGCGATGTTCATTATGGGCATGTTAGAAGGGTCGAATTTGTCGACCCTCGGCTCCTCGCATTCGTCGGGCAGGCGGCCTTTCGCCATGCTGACCTTGCCGCGCACGTCGGCCGCCGCGAAGTCCACGTTCCGGTTCAGGTCAAACTCGACCGCGATGACGGATCTTCCCTCGTAGCTGCTGGAAGTGATGTTCTTTATGCCTTCTATGGTGTTTATGCTGGCTTCGAGGACGTCGGTGACGTCATTGTCAATTATGGCGGGGCTCGCCCCCTCCATGGATGTCTGGACGACCACTATCGGAAAATCGATGTTCGGCATCCGCTCAATGCCCATATTTATGTAAGAATAAAACCCGATGACCACGACGGCTATGGTCAGGATGAGCACGGTAACGGGGCGGCGCAGGGAGATATCGACTATTTTCATTGCAAGACCACCTTCAGAGTGTTGTTTGAGCCATACCCGCACAGCATACATTCTACAGGATGCCGGATAATTTTCAATATTAATACCGGCCCGGGCGGGAGGATATGTAGAAATATACAATAGAAAACAGGGTGATTCCTATTTTATCCCGATTAAGAATCAAATGTGCCGCCTGTACGCGTTTGATTTTTAAACACAAGTACCGGCGGAGATGTTCTAAAGGACGCGGCGGAAAACGCCGAAATAGAAAAAAGACGGGAGGTGCGAAAACGATGCGGGGAGATTTGGCGTGGGGAGTCATAGAGAAGGATCTCGGAGGTCTTGCGAGGCGTCTGGAGGCCACGTCTCAGAACATCGCCAACATGAACACGCCGCGTTACGCGCGCCGCGAGGTCTCCTTCGAGGATCAGCTCAAGGAGGTCATAGACGCCCCTAACCGGCTTCCGCTCAAACGCACCAGCGACAGGCATTTTTCCAATGTGAAGGCGAATCTCTCCGAGGTGACGCCTTATGAGAGATCGGTGGGATACGAGATATACAGGCTCGACTGGAACAACGTGGACCCGGAGACCGAGACCGCGCGTATGGCCGAGACTCGCATGTCGTACCAGGCCATGACCAGACTGATGACGCGCAAGGTGAGCATGTACCGCAGGGCGATCGGAGGCGGCGCTTAGAATGAGAGTATTTCGGTCCATAGATATAGCTGGCAGCGGACTCACCGCCAACCGCCTCTGGATGGACACCATCTCCGGCAACCTCGCCAACGTCAACACGACCCGTACCCCCGGCGGCGGCCCTTATATAAGGAGGGTGCCTGTTTTTCAGGAGCGCATGATGGAGGCGGTGGGCGAACAGGACGATCGATTGGCGAAGGGATGGTTCGGTTTCTACGCCGCTTCGGGGGTCAGGGTCTCTGACATCGGAACTGACGCGACTCCTCCCCGTCTCGCGTATCAGCCGGATCATCCGGACGCGAACGCCGACGGATACGTGGCGTACCCCAACGTCAACGTGGTTCGGGAGATGGCCGACATGATGGTAGCGAGCCGGGCGTACGAGGCGAACCTCACGGTCGTGGATACGGCGAAGGCGATATGGAACAGCGCTCTTGATATTATGAGATAGCAAAACAGCGGCGGAGATAAAAATCGATTGACTCGTATGAGGGCGTCCCAAAACGGGCGCCCTCCTTTTCCGGCGGCCGGACGCGAGAGTTCCCGCGCTTGAAATACTCCTTCACCGATCCCGGTTTCAGGTTGTACATGATCTTTCGGCACTCTTCCTTCTGCCGCTTGAAAAAAAATCCCGGAGTGGATAAAATCAGGTGCGTCGAAGCCGGCGGAGGATATTAGATATCGGAAACCCCGGCGGCGGTTTTTACGGCGGCTGCGCCGCGGTCCGCGGGATGTTTTCTCTGCGCGCCGATACATCCGAGGCTGGAGGGATAACATACGTACTGGGATTCGCACGTTCACACGCAATATTCGCCCGACGGCCATTCGCCCGTACTCGAGATATGCGAGGCGGCGGTCTCCCGGGGGTTGAGGGGGATTGCTTTCACTGACCACTGCGATACGTATTCGGGACGGGATTTATGTATGTCCGTGAAAAAACTGCTGACAGATGAAGCACTCCGCGCCAGAGAGGTTTACGGGGACAGACTGGAAATATCCATAGGCGTCGAACTGGGAGAACCGCACCACGATATCGAACTGGCCGGCGAGATCATTTCTGACCGCGATCTGGATTTTGTAATAGGCTCTCTGCATCACGCCAGAGGGCAGCAGGACTATTATTACGTCGACTACAAGACGGCCGACGTGGACGCGGTTATGCAGAGGTATTACGATGAGCTTGAGGAACTTGCGGAGTGCGGGCTGTACGACGTCATAGGCCACATAAACTATCAGACGCGCTATATGCCCAAGGAGATAAGGGATCGCACCGATCTGTCCAGATATTACGGCAGACTGCGCGGGGTACTGGAAGCGGCAGCCTCTCTGGGCAAGGGGATAGAAGTGAACTCCTCAGGGATATGGCGCGGGATAGGCATCACCCTCCCGTCGCCGGAGGTGACCGCCATGTTCCGCGCGTCAGGCGGAAGGACAGTCACCACCGGCTCGGACGCCCACAGCGCGTCCAACGTAGGCGACGGCCTGCCGGAGGCGGTGCAATGCCTCAAAGACGCCGGTTTCAGCCAATTCGCCTTTTTCAGGAACAAAATCCCGGAATTTCACGAAATCACATAAAACAGCGATAGCGGCCAAAGCCGGCTCCCATGGAGCGTGCTGTCTTTGCATTATTTTACGTCACCTGATACAGCGCAGCGCTCCGTCCATGGCGGTTACGAAAACCGCGCTGGGGCCAGCCGCGGGCGCGGAGGCGACCGAGCCTTCCGTTTCTATCTGCCAGAGGACCCTGCCGCTGGCGGCGTCCAGAGCGTAGATCGACCCGTTGTCGTTGCCGAAGAATATATACCCGTCCCTGAGCGCGGGAGACGACGCTATGCGCGCTCCGGTTTCCGCTGTCCAGAGGACTCTGCCCGAGGCGGCGTCGAGCGCGGTCATGGTTCCCTTTATGTTTCCGAAGAATATCCGGCCCCCGTAGACCAGCGGAGAGGATTCGACGGAGCCGCCTGAGTCATAAGTCCTTATCACGGCCTGATTTTTGATATCGGCGGTGTAGAGTTTGCCGTCCCAGCTTCCGAAGTAGAGCATCCCGCCGGACACTGCCGGACAGGCGGTGATCGGACCGCCCACTATCGCGCGCCACTTCAGCCTGCCGGTGGCGCCGTCTATCGCCATCATCTTGCCGTCGTGGTTGCCTATATAGACGACGCCGTCAGATACCGCCGGCGAACCGTAGACCTCGCGCCCGGCCTTGTAACTCCACTTCTGCCATCCCGTCGAGAGATCGACCGCGTAAACGTTCCCGTCGACCCCGCCGAAATAGACCCTGCCGTCGGCCGCGGCGGGAGACGACGCGACGCTGCTGTGCGTCGTGAACTGCCATTTCAGCCGTCCGTCCAGAGCGCTGACGGCGTAGACCTTGCTGTCGTAGGAGCCGAATATGATCAGGCCGCCCGCAGCGGCCGGAGACGACGAAATCCAGTTTCCGGTGTCGAACGTCCAGAGCGTGCGGCCGTTTACCGCGCTGACCGCGTACAGGTTCCCGTCGTTCGAGCCGAAATACACCACGCCGTTCGACACGGCCGGGGACGACTGTATGGCCCCAGAGACGTTTATCTGCCAGGTCACGTCTCCTTCCACCCTGTACTGGGACTGCGGCGGCAGTGAAGCCATCCCCGTCCTGGCCGCGTTTCCGCGGAACATCGGCCAGCTCTCGCCGCAGTATCCCTCCGCGCCGGTAAAAGACAGAAGCAGAAGAACCGCAGCGCACAGCGCAAACGATCTTTTCACGATAATCACTCCTTTCAAAGTATGCACCCGCATATCTCGCTGTTCTTTCCATCGCCGCCTGAGGCCGCGATTTTAGTGATCCTGAGTCCGCCCCTTTTGTCGAGCGCGACGAGAAGCGTCAGCACTGAGGCCCTTGACAGGCCGAGAGAGGACGCTATCTCGTCGACGGAAACCTCTCCGCCCGGCTCGAAAAATCCGAGCACCTCGTCCGACATGCTTTTTATCCACGTATCGAACAGCTCCCGCATCTCGCGCGTTTCGGACGAGGCGAGCTGGGAATTTACGACGGTCATCTCGAGCAGCCGCGAGGTCACTATCTCCAGAGAATCGATGAATCTCTCAGCTCGTTCCTCCCCGGGAAATTTGGCTTGCTCCAAAACTA
Source organism: Synergistaceae bacterium (assembly GCA_031271065.1). Classification (GTDB taxonomy): domain Bacteria; phylum Synergistota; class Synergistia; order Synergistales; family Synergistaceae; genus JAIRKI01. The sequence continues at coordinate 3,462 of JAISWP010000274.1, read as the reverse complement.
TCACCTCAAACGTGTCATTAACAGCGATATATAATATAATACATAAATGTAAAATCTTGTCATAATTGGCGCAGCACGGCGACGATTGCGTAAAAATACGCCTATAATGAGCAGTTTTTATTTGAACGAGGCCGGCGTATATGCAATAATACAAGACAACTTCTTGATATACATCAGTTTTATCGAGGTGGGAGGTAAGTAATATGTCTGAGATGACTGCCGCGAAGACGAAAAAAAATGCCGAGGGCAGCGACGGCGCGATGACGGAACACGAGAGGACCCTTCTGGTGTTCGATCTGATCGGCGAATACTGCGGCCTTGACGTCAATCTTGTGAGGGAAATAGTGCACGTCCCGCCGAGGATAACCAGAGTGCCCAACGCCCCCCACTACGTGAGGGGAGTCATAAATCTCAGAGGGACGGTCATTCCCGTGCTTGACTGCGCTCTGAAGATGGGCGGTTCGCAGACGGGAAACACCAGCGAGTCACGCATAGTGGTGGCTGAATTCGAGGGGATACAGTTCGGAGTGCTCGTCGACGCTGTCCGGGAGGTCAGGGCGGTCCCCGATTCTCTGATCGAAACAGAGGATTCGTCCAGCGCCGGTTCCATAGGTACGGAGTATGTCATAGGCATAGCAAAGATGGAGGACGGCAGGCTGATTGTCCTGCTGGACCTGGCCGAGCTTTTCGATATCACCAGGCTGCTGGAGGAAGAAAATTAAAACGATAGACCTGCACGTTCACAGCATCCACTCGGATGGGACATGCACCGTTGAACAGATAGTCGGCATCGCGCGGCGGCGGGGCGTCTCCGTTATGTCTCTGACGGATCACGATACGCTGGACGGCTGGAAATCATTCAGGAAACTGTGCCGGGACAGCTCGATACGCCCTATTTCGGGCGTCGAGCTGTCGTCTGTGTATTCCAGAGTCGTGCACATACTGGGCTACAGGATGGAGCGGTTCGAACCGGTCGAGGAAGTTCTCGAATGGGTCAGGGAGCGCAGGAACGACAGAAACGAGCGCATAGTGTCGCGCCTGCGTGAACTCGGCGCTGATGTTACAATGGAGGATGTGCGGCGTGAAGCCGGCGGTCCGGTGGTGGGACGTCCCCATATAGCGAGAGCCCTGGCGGCGAAAGGCATCGTGCCCGATCTGCCGGCGGCTTTCTCCGAATATCTTGCGAGGGGAGCTCCGGCTTATGTTCAGCGGGAGGGCCTGAGTCCCGAGGGCTGCGTGCGGGTCATAAGGGAAGCGGGGGGCCTGCCCGTGCTGGCGCATCCATCTCTTACCGGGCTTGAGGGCGGCGATTTCGATGATTTTCTGGACGAGATGAAGGGGTACGGGCTGTGGGGCCTTGAGTGCATATCGTCGCACTGTTCCTCCGTCAAGGCGTATAATTATCTGGCGGCAGCCGAAAAGCACGCGCTTTTCCCGACTGCCGGCTCTGATTTTCACGGTTCGATACGCCCGAACGCGGCTCTTGGCGTACAGGTGAGCGACGATTTCCTGCCGTGGGCGCGTTTATGCGTAAATTTTTGATCACACGATTTTAATTATAAAGGGGTAATACACTTGCCGAACCTGGATTTCAGAAGCGACACGGTAACGCAGCCGACCGCCGGCATGAGGGAGGCGATGGCGAAAGCGGCAGTGGGGGACGACGTGTATGGAGACGACCCCACGATGAACGAGCTTCAGGATTACGCCGCCGAATTGACCGGTATGGAGGGCGCTCTTTACGTCTGTTCGGGGACTATGGGCAATCTCGTGTCGGTGATGTCCCACTGTTCCCGGGGAGACGGGGCGCTCATGGGAGTAAATTCTCACACGTGGAAGAACGAAGCCGGAAACGCCGCCTTCATAGCCGGGGTCATGCCGTTTCCCGTCGACGACGCTTCGGGCCTTCCGACAGAGGAGTCAGTCATGTCCTCATATCAGCCGGCCGGCAATGTGCATCACGCTCACACGACCCTGATGATACTCGAAAATACCCACAACAGCGCCGGAGGTCTGCCGGCGCCCGCGGACCAGTTCGGCAGGTCGGCCGCGCTGGCTCACGAGCTGGGCATGAAGGTCCACGCGGACGGAGCGCGCATCTTCGACGCCGTGGCTTTTTTCGGAAATGACATAAAAGATTACACGCGTCATGTGGATTCGATTCAGATATGTCTCTCGAAGGGCCTCGGAGCTCCAATGGGTTCCATAGTCTGCGGCGGCGGAGATTTCATCGGCCGCGCCAGACGGTACAGGAAAGCAGTCGGCGGGGGCCAGCGTCAGTCCGGCATAGCCGCCGCCGCCGGACTGATCGCCCTGCGGGATATGAGAGGCCGCCTGACCGAGGACCACAAAAACGCGGCCCTGCTCGCCTCTTTGGTCGGGAATGCCGGATTTGAAGTGGAACCGGTTCCGCGCAGGACCAATATGGTCTATTTCAAGTCGGGCCCCAGGTTCGCCGACGCGCCGGCGCTCGTTTCCAGGTGCCTCGATCGAGGGCTGATGATAGGCGCGGCAGGCCCCGGCCGGATACGGATGGTCACCCACCTGGGGCTGGACGAAAATTCCGTCCGCAAAGCCGCGGAGATATTGAAGGATATTCATGGGTAAACTGAGCGACAGGGCGGAAATAGCTTCCGCCGCCGAATTTCTCCTGTCCAGGGCACAAAAACGCCCCGAACTTCTTGGCGCCGACGTATTGTATGTTTTCACGAAATCTTACTCTCTGTCGCTGATAGACGGCGTGCCGGAGGTCCTCACGAGCGGCGTCTCCGGCGGAATATCGCTGCGATGCGTTGCGCGGGACGGGCGTCAGGGGATAGCGACCGGCAATGATTTTTCGCTCCCAGCGCTCGCGGACCTGTTCGACTGGAGCTGCGCCAATTGCCTCGCGTCTGAAAAAGACGAGAGCGTATCGCTTTTCGCCGGCCCTATATGCAATGACGACGAGTCTTTGGGCCTGTTCGACCGTGAGCTTGAAGGGATGGGCCCGGATTACGGGATGGATGTCTGCGTCAGGATGTACGAAATAGCGAGGGAGCGAGATCCGAAAGTGCTCTCCGTGCGTTCGTCGTCCTGGTCCCACGGTATCGGGGAGTCCTACTACGCTTCCACCGAGGGCGTATCCGCCTGGAAGTCCGGAACAACGGCCTCCTGCGGGGTGTCCGTGGTGCTGCGTGACGGAGACGCCTTCGAGATGAGCGGATACGGGAAAAGCGAGAGGTTCGCGTCCGCGCTCGACCCTGACGGAACGGCCCGTCTCGCGGTGGATAAGACTCTGCGGGTACTGGGCGGCAGACCGCTGCCGACAGGAAAATATTCGCTTCTGCTCGAACCGGAGGTATCCGCTTCCATCGTGGATGAAATAGGCGGGATGTTCTGCTCGTCGGAGGTCCATAAGGGAAGGTCCCTGATGGAGGGGCGCATCGGACAGACCGTCGCGGGGCCGATCACCCTGGTGGACGA
>JAISWP010000244.1 GCA_031271065.1 Synergistaceae bacterium | reverse complement strand
CGGCAAACAGCAGAGACCTGCCCTTGCCGCCTATGGTTCCCTCCCCGATGATAAAATGGGCGAACTCGGGATCCTGCGCGGGATCCCACGCAAAATACCGCTCCCGGATCTCTTCAGTAGTCATGCCGTCCTCCCCGTTTTCTCCGACGCTTCCGATCACCGATTCGGAATCCCTCTTTAGTTCATTGTACCATTTACGGACGTTCCGCGGATTTATGATATTATAATTTCGTCCGCGGATGTGACGAATGCCGCGCGCGCCGCCAAAGAACGCCGGGGCGGAGCTATTTGCGGATTTGGTCTGTTCGTCGCGATAAATATATTATAATATATTTCAGCGGTGAAATTTATTCAGTATAATATGGTCATTCAGCAGCGAGAGGAAGATGCTTCCGGTAATGCCCGAAGAAAACTACAGGCACAAGTTACAGGATGTCTTTGATCGTACTCACGAATTTCTGGGAAGCAGCATCGATCATGTGGTGGGCATCCGAGACGATGTGATGGTCGGGCTGAGGGGGCTGGGCGAGGAGCTCAACGACGTTCAAAAAGAGATAAAAGACGTTCTCACCGCCAGCGACTCCGTCACCGACGCCTACAAGCAGGCTAGACACCTCCTGGCCGACGCGGAACTGGCGAGGGACTACGACGCCCAGGCCAGAATGTACGATGAAGCGGAACGCTTCATGAGGCTCCGCATATCCTTCGAGGAGCGCGAGAGATATCTCCGCCGCAGAAGGGACGACCTGGAGCGCGAGAAGATACGCATGGAGCGAGTCATGGGCCACAGCACCAACATGATGGGCAAGCTCCGTCTGGCGTCCGAGATATTGAAGAGCAAGCTCGACTCAATGGAGTCGCTCAAATCCACGGGCAATATGTACTCCACCGCTCTCGCGCTTCAGTTTGTGGAACGTGAGAACAAACGTCTGGCCAGGGAGATACACGACGGGCCGATACAGCAGTTCGCGGCCGCGCTGCTTTCGTTCGAATATCTCGAGGGCGTCGTCGCGAAAGGCGACCTGAAAGCGGTCAACATCGAGATAGGCAGGATAAAGGCGCAGCTTCAGGAGGCCATAGGGGATTTCAGGGGTTTTCTGGTCCATCTGCAGCCGCTGGGCCTCGAAAAGGGGCTGGGGCGCGCGATAAGGCGTCTTGCGGAGAATTACAGCGAACGCCACGGCATAGAGTTCGAGCTGGAACTCCAGCAGGAGGAGGACAACTTCGCTTCAGTGCTCCGCTCCAACGTTTTCCGCATAGCGCAGGAGGCGGTGTCGAACGCCCTCCGGCACGGCGGCGCTAAGAAGATACACATCAGGTACAGTTTCACCGACAGGGACCTCATCCTGTCGATAGAGGACGACGGATGCGGCTTTGACGTGGACAGTGGAAGATCGTCCGCCACGGAGAGGGGGTCTTTCGGGCTGTCAAACATGTCGGAAAGGATACATTTCGTGAACGGCACGCTCAATATAGACAGTAAACCTGACAGGGGGACGAGGATCGTGTTGAGGGTCCCGATAGGGAGAGATGAGAATGAAAAAAATTAGGATAGTCGTCGCAGACGACCACCGGCTCTTCAGGGAAGGGCTCCGCAGGCTCCTGGAGCTCGAGAGCGACCTGGAGATCGTTGGGGAGGCCAAGGACGGCGCGGAGGCCGTCGATATAATCCTGGCCACCGACCCCGACATCGTCCTGCTCGACATCAACATGCCCCGAATGGACGGCGGACAGGTCATAAGGCGTCTGAAAGGGGCCAGCATCCACACCAAGTTCATGGCAATAACGGCCTACGACGACGAGGAACACCTGGCCAACCTCTCCGCTCTGGGCATAAACGGATACATCCTCAAGTCGTCGAGTATGCCGGATCTCCTCGCGGCCCTCCGCGCCGTCCACGGCGGAGAGTCCTACGTCGATCCGAAGGTGGCGGGCAAACTGCTCTCCAGCTTTCAGAAGCACAAAGAGGAAAACGACGTGATGCAGCTTCTGACGCAGAGGGAAAAAGAGGTCCTTTTCTGGCTGTCCCAGGGTTTCAACAACATGGAGATATCTGCGAAGATGGTCCTGAGCGAAAAGACCGTGAAAAATCACGTGTCACACCTGTTAAAAAAACTGAACCTGAACGACAGGACGCAGGCCGCGGTCCTCGCGTGGAGAATGGGGCTGGTGCAGAGCACGTCGACCACCCCTCCCGATTTCCAGTAAAAGACGCTTTTATCAGGCTTGCGGCCGGAATAAGACAAAAACCCGGCGCAAGCCGGGTTTTTGCGGCTTTACCGGGATATGGGGCTTTCAGCTTCCGCTGCTCATACTGCTGAGATAATTAGATATGCTGCTCATCTGGGCGTTCATCTTCTGTATGGCCTGTTCCATGCTGGAATATTGTTTATAGAGGGCGGTCTGTTTTTCCTCCAGCTGCCTTTCCAGCCGGGTTATACGCTCGTTCAGAGCTGATATCTCGCTGTCCACCGACGTCAGCGCGCCGGCTATGCGTCCCTTTGTGACGATGGTTCCGGCGACCAGGATATTCGAGCTGTCGACCAGGTTTCCTATGTAGGTGTCGAGATCCCGCATGAAACTCATCATGGCGTTGGCCGTCGCGTCCGGGTTTTCCTCTATCTGGGCTATGAATTTGTCGGAATCGAACTCCAGGTAACCGCTCTTGCCGTAGTTCTCGCTTTCCGTCGTTATGCCGAGATTGGAGAGCGATATCTTGCTGGACTCGGCGTGGAAATCCAGATAGGAGACGTCGTACATCCCGCTCTGTATCTCGCTGGAACTGGGCCCGGTCCCCGCGATCGGCTGAATCATGACGCCGTTAGGGTTGAAGGCGTACGTGACGTTGTAGGTGCGTCCCGCCGCCGGGCTCTTGCCGCCCTGTATCCACTCGATCCTGCTGGACATCACTCCCGCGTCGTTCGTCTCCGTGACTACTTTGTAATCCGAGCCTTCCTGATAGACCTCGGCGCCGGAGTAAACCGTCATCTGCCCGCTGACGGGTGAAGCGGTGATCGGCACATACGACAGATACTCGGAGGAAGATCCGCTGCTTCTGGTCAGAGTGTCGCTCCGGCTGTCCTTCTGGGCCGCTCCGTCTGTACCTATGCTGATCTTGCTGTTTCCGTCTATCACGAGCTGGCCGTCCCGGATCGTGACCGTCAGACCCAGGGAGGAGCCGGAGGGAGTGTTTCCGCCGTCTGCGGAAAATATGCTCGTGGCCTCTTCTATTTTCCTGCGTATGTCGGTCAGGGAATCCGTGGCCGCCACGTCTATCCTGGCGGACGTCCCGCCGATGTAAAGGTTGAAAGATCCCTTTATGCTGAGGGCTTCGGACGGGTGCAGAAACTTTCTCGAGGCGGCGGAGTCGGCCAGGGTGGTTATCGGGTTCGATATCTTTCCCCTGAGCTGGTTTTTGATGCTCCACAGCATCTGGTCCCCGTGAAGGAGCCCGAATACGGTATTGCCCTTGCTCTCCTTGATGATGGAGGACAGCAGGTCGTCGGACTCCTCCACCTGGTTGGCGGCGTCCTCCTTCTGCTCCACGTAGAAGTTTATCCACTCCATCACTTTGTTGTAGGCCTCGACGAACGCCTCCATATCCTCTATCGTCTCGGAAACGTCCTGGACTATGTCCATCTTCACGTGTCCCTCGCTCTTCAGCTCGAGGGTCACTCCGGCTATGAGGTCGTCTATGGTGTTTGTGGACCTGACGACGGTGACTCCGTCGACCTCGACTTCGGCGTCCTCGGCTTCCCT
>JAISWP010000122.1 GCA_031271065.1 Synergistaceae bacterium | reverse complement strand
CAGAACTTCCTGCAATGCGCTCAATGATATCCCTCCATGACGGGAACGACTTCCGCTGCCGAGCGTCCGTATGTGAAATTATACAGCTTCATTTTTTAATCCCTGCTTCTTCTCTCTGTTCGATTTCGCTGTTTTCATGCGCACGAAATCCTCTCGCTCCGCCTCCTCCAGCACGCTCTCGATGAAGGCGCTCTCCTCTTTGTTTGACGGAATGACCACTTTTTCCAGCGCGTTGACGCGCCTGTGGGTCCTGCGTATCTGCACGGCGAGACGGTATACGCTGGTTTCTATCTCGGCCAGTTTGAGGATCGACAGCAGTACTCTGCGAAACGACAGGTACGCGTCGTCCATGGCGCCAGTGGAATCGATGAAGGAGTAGCTGGGCCTCACCGAGCCGTCTATCTCGTCGATGTCCGGTATCTCCACGCCCATGACCGAGCGGAGACGGACGACCAGTTCGTCGCTTACAGGCACCGAATCTGCGATGTCCTCGACTGTGTCTATGCCCAGGGATATATTGGCTCTCTGAAGGGCCGCGTAGGCGTCCGCGAAGGTGTTGATGACGTTGCGCTGAAGGTCCCGGGCCGAATCTATGTGCCGCACCAGCTCCATCATGAGAACCTGGCGCTTCTGCTCCAGCAGGTCGTGTCCGCTCACGGCCTGGGCGTATGACTTTTGCAGTTTTACAAGATTGCCCCTGGTCGGAGCCATCCTTCTCGCCATGTGGGCGAACCTCCGTAATTATTTTATTGCTATAATAGAACACGAGCGAGATATTTTCCGCTTTTCGACATTGATTCTATCCCTCGGAGGGAAAAAAACAAGAGGGAACTTGGAATGATTATCGAACGGGAGAGGAGTGCTTCAATGTTCTTTCTTTTCATCAGCGGGACGGAAGCGGCCCGCGTGCCCGGCCTGAGCGCCGCGGGAGCTAACCCGGACGTCCTGCCTTTCACTTCGGGCGCAGATGCTGACGTCATACGTTTCGGACGGCCCAAGGCCATCGACTGCTTCCCTATGGATCCGGAGGGGCATCCCACCCCGGCCATAATAACGAGAGCTTCGGTGCTGGAGGCCGATATTCCGGTCACTGCGGTGCGCGCGGGCTCTTTCCTTCCTCCTGAGCCTCCTTATGTCGAACTCGGGGCGTCTCCGGGGCACGATCCTCGCTTGGAATCGTCCGTCCCGTCGGCCCGCGCTGTTTTTGAGAGCGCGGCGGCCTTTGCGGAAAACTCCGCGCCGGAAGGTCTGGTGATGCTCGCCGAGAGCATCCCGGGCGGCACGACAACCGCGCTTTTGGTGCTGCGCGCCCTCGGATACGACTGCATGGTCTCCGCAGCGAGCCCCGTAAATCCGGTGGCCTTGAAAGAGCGAGTCTGGCTGGAGTCGTCGGCCAGATGCGGCATCAGTGCGGGCGGAATGAGAGATGACCCGATGCGGGCTATAGAAGAGCTGGGGGATCCGATGCAGGCTGCGGTCTGCGGTTTCATCTCCGGTCTCGGAGGCAGGTCCGAGGTGGTTCTCGCGGGCGGCACGCAGATGCTGGCGGTGGCCGCGTGCGTGAAGGCGCTGGGGAGCGCGCTGCGTATGACGGTGGCCACGACAAAATATGTGGAGTCCGATCCGTCTTCCACATTCAAAAAGACCGCGGCGGAAATAGGAGTGGAAACCTACGCGGCCCCGCTCGATTTTTCATCGTCCCCGTATAAAGGGCTCGCGGATTATGAGAAGGGGTATGTAAAGGAGGGCGTGGGCGCGGGAGGGAGCGTCCTCTATGCGGCGCGCAGAGGGGTGGACGTTTCCGCGGTTATCGCCCGGACGAACGAACTGTATAAGGATATCTGCGCTGGCGCGGCATGATCAGAAGGCTGCCGGCCTCATTCGGTTACTGCGCGGTCTTTTCCGCTCTCTGCGCGGGCGCCGTCTGCGGGCTTTACTTCGGAGACGTGCGTCTGACGATGGACGAACTCTTCGAAATGCTGCGCCTCGGTCCTTTCGGGGTCACGGAAGAAGCGGTGAAACACTCGGTGGTGTGGAGCCTGCGTATGCCGCGCGTCCTGGCCGCGGCGATGACGGGGGCGGTTCTTGCCTGCGGCGGGGTGATATTTCAGGCTGTGCTTCGCAATCCCCTGGCGGAGCCGTATACGTTGGGTGTGGCGAGCGGTGCGGCCTTCGGCGCGTCGGCGGCCATATTTTTCGGCGTCGGGTTTATCACGGAGTCGGCCTTTGCCGGGAGCATGGGGGCGCTTTTTTTAGTGTGGATGCTCGGCGGACGCAAAGACGGCGACATTTCCGGAACCATACTTGCGGGGGTGATAGTCGGGAGCATATTGGGGGCGGCTCTGACGCTTCTAAAAGCCATAGCTGGAGAGAGACTGAGCGCGATGGTCATGTGGATGATGGGAAGTTTCGCCGCCGCCAGGTGGTCTGACGTCCTGCCTCTCTTATCTGCGCTCAGCATAGTTCTTTTGCTCTCCGGTTTTTACGCGAGGGAACTGGATATAATGGCTTCCGGTTCTGACGGCAAAACGCTCGGCATAGACGTCTCGCGGGTCTGCCTCATACTGCTGGGGGGAGTCTCCTTCGCCGTTTCGCTTGCGGTGAGCCGTTTCGGTGTGATAGGTTTCGTGGGTCTTGTTGTGCCGCATCTTGTAAGGATGCTGTTCGGACCGGGGCATCGCCATCTGCTTCCTCTGTCTATAGCGGGCGGCGCTTCTCTGCTCTGTCTCGCCGATACGCTGGCCAAAGGGTGGAACGAACTGCCGGCCGGGGTCCTCACAGTCCTCGTGGGGGGACCGGTTTTCTGTTTTCTGCTATGGAGGAGAAATTAGAGTATGCTGTCCGTAAAAAATCTGTCGGTCGCGCTATCTGGCAGTGCGATACTGAAAGACGTCTCACTCGATGCGGGTTCGGGACGCGTGACGGCGCTGCTGGGTCCGAACGGCAGCGGCAAAAGCACCCTCCTGAAGGCGATACTGGGGGTGATAAAAAAAACCGGCGGCAAAATAGCGTTCAAAGATACCGATTTCGCCTCGATCGATTTGAAGGCCAGGGCCCGCATCTGCTCCTGCGTGCATCAGAACGTCCTTTTCAGTTCTCCCTACACCGTTCTCGAATATGTCCTGATGGGACGGTATCCTCATCTCGGCAGTTTCGATTACTACGGTCTCTCGGATTACCGCATGGCCCGTGAGATGATAAAACGCGTGGGCCTAGCCGGTTTCGAAGAAAGGATCGTAACCACCCTGTCGGGAGGCGAGGCCGCCAGAACCGCCATAGCCCAGGCGCTGACCCAGGACTCTCCGGTGATGCTGCTCGACGAGCCCACCGCGGCGTTGGATCCGAGACATTCCATGATCGTCTCGGAGATCATAGGAGAGCTCGCTGCGGAAAAAAGAGTCGTATTGATGGCGGTGCACGACGTCAATATGGCGCTCGATTGCTCCGACAGGCTGATATTCCTGAAAAACGGCGCGGTGTATAAAGACATGGATTCCCGCGATATAACAGGCGGCATACTGCGCGACGTCTACGACATCCCCTGGGAGATACTGCCTGTGGGAAATGACGGCAGACGGGCCGCCATTCCGGTACGAAATCTGATCGGTCTGAAATACGCCGGCGAAAAAACCGGCGGTTTAATCGATGCTCATTGATGTATATCTGGACTATTCGTCAAAAATAAGGCCTTTCAGCACCTGATCGATCAGCTGGCCTCCGACCTGCCCGCCAATGTTCTGTGTGTGGTCGTTTCCCCCCGGACCCACCGGGAACTCCAGCTTCAATTGTATCCTCTCCTCATCCTTTTCCTTGCTCCCGCTCGGTTCGTTCAAGGCGGCGGGGATAGAGTCCGCCCTTACCGGAGAGGCTATTTTGACGTCTGAAAACTTGATGTCGCCGGGATGTCCCGACACCTTGAGGCTCACGTCCCGGAACTCGCTTTTCGCGAAACCCGTGATCGTATTGCCAAGAAAGTTATGGAGAAGTTCCTCCGAGCTGCCCGTTCCGCCTCCCTCGAAAGCGGCGGAAAGAACCCCCTGTATCCCGGCCGCAAGCGCGTTCAGCGCTCTTATGTT
>JAISWP010000061.1 GCA_031271065.1 Synergistaceae bacterium | reverse complement strand
CCCTCCGACAGGGATGGCTGGGGTTCGGACGTCATTTTACGCATAAAAGACCGCGAGCCGGAGGACGACGCCTCGGCCGGCAGGGACTATCTATCGGTCTGGACCCTCAGGGAGATAATCAAGAAATACTCGGATTTCGTCTCGTATCCGATCTATCTGGAGGATTTTTCGGACAAAAAGGACGACGATAAGAAACCCGAGCCCGTCAATTCCATGAAGGCCATCTGGATAAGGCCGGAGTCAGAGGTGCAGGGCGAAGAGTACAGGGAGTTCTACCGGCACATCTCTCACGACTGGGAGGAACCTATGGAGCGGATCGTATACCGGGCGGAAGGAAAGAGCGAGTTTCACGCGCTGCTCTTTATCCCGTCCCGTCCGCCCTTCGACCTGTTCTACAGGGACGGGACCCACGGCATACAGCTTTACATTCGCAGGGTGTTCATAATGAACGACTGCAAGGACGTCATTCCGGAGTATATGCGCTTCCTCAAAGGGGTTGTGGACTCCGAGGACCTGCCGCTCAACATATCCAGGGAGATACTCCAGCAGGACAGGCAGACCGCCATGATAAAGCGCGGCGTCGTGCGCAAGGTTCTGGACAGCCTGAAAAAGATGAAGTCGGACCGCCCCGAGGACTTCGCGAAGTTCTGGAGCATGTTCGGGGAGGTCGTGAAGGAGGGCATAGTCTCTGACCCGAAAAACCGGGACGCCATCCTGAAACTTGCCCTGTTCTCCGGCTCGAAGTCCGGGCGCACCTCCCTGGAGGATTACGCCGCCAAAATGGCGGACGGCCAAAAGAGCATCTACTATCTGACGGGCGGCAGGGGGGAGACGCTCTCCGCGTCCCCCAAGCTCGAGGCGTTCACGGACCGGGGTATCGACGTACTGCTGCTGAACGACCCCATAGACGAAATATGGCTCTCCTCGTTCCATGAGTTCGATTCCCACCCCTTCGTCTCAGTCTCCGCGGAAAACGTGGAAATCGAGGGATCACCCGAGGACCCGTCGGCGGAGATAGCGGACAGTTTCCTCTCGGGGCTGAAGGAGGCGGTCAAGTCCCTGGGCCTCGATTCTGTGGAGGACGTGAAACTTTCGGCCCGCCTGGTGGATTCTCCCGCCACTTTCGTCCAGAAGGGCGAGGGAGTATCCGCCCAGATGAGGAACTTTTTCAAGGCGATGGGACAGGAAGCGCCCCCGGAGCGCAAGGTGCTGGAGATAAACGCCTCTCATCCGCTGGTGCGGAAGATGACAGAGGCGGAATTGGACGACGGCGGGCGCAGGGATATGGCGGTGCTTTTGACCGGGCTCGCCTCCATATCCGACGGCGAGCCTGTGGCCGACGCGCGCCGTTTCACCAAAACTCTGGAGCGGCTGCTGGAAAAATGAGCTGCGCGGGGCACTGCGGGTCTCGTTTAGAATCGGGGACGCCCTAAGCGTGAAGGTAACCGTCCGGGGAGTGGGCAAAACTGTTACGGTGGAGACGGCGCCCGGTGAGACGGCCGCGAGCGCGGTAAAGAGCGCCGGAGTCTTTTTTCAGATGCCCTGCGGCGGGCGCGGCCGGTGCGGCAAGTGTGCCGTGCTGGTCAAAGGCGAGTGCGGCGGCCTGTCCGAACAGGAGGCGGCGCTGCTGTCCCGCTCGCGGATGGCCGGCGAACATGCGGACGGACTGGCCAGAATAGCGTGCCTCTGCCGCGTGACCGGTGACTGCGAGATATTTGTCCCGAGTCCAGGCCGGGTCTTTGTGCCGGGGGCTGTGGGCGTCCGTGCGGAATATGACGGCCCGGCCGAAGGTTCCTGCGGCGTCTGTGCGGATATAGGGACCACCACCGTATCATCTCTTTTGTTCAGCTTTGAAACCGGCGGGCTGCTGGCCTCGTCCCACAGGATGAATTCTCAGGCGGCTTACGGGGCAGATGTGCTGAGCAGGATTGAATACTCAAACCGCGGCGGATTGGAGGCTCTGCGGGAGAGCATCGTCCGCCAGCTGGGTGAAATGTTCGGTGAGATGCTGCTGGAGTCGGGCCGAAGGGCGTCAGAGGTCGGACGGGTCGTCGTGACGGGCAACACGACCATGCTGCATTTTCTGACGGGACTCGACCCGCGGGGCATAGGGGCCGCCCCGTTCACGCCCCAAAGCCTGTTCGGGTGCGAGCGGCCCGCTGGGGAAATATTTCCGGACCTCGAACGCGCCTCGCTCTTTCTGCCTCCGTCGATAAGCGCTTACGTGGGCGCCGATGTGACCTGCGGTATACTCTCGACCGACCTGACACGCGACGGACGTCCCCGCCTGCTGATAGACGCGGGGACCAACGGGGAAACGGCCCTCTGGGACGGCGGGAGGATACTCTGCTGCTCCGCGGCGGCCGGGCCCGCTTTCGAGGGAGCCGAAATCGAAATGGGAATGCCGGCGTTTCCGGGCGCCGTCCGTCACGTAAAAACGCTGGACGGAGCGGTGAAGTGCGAGACCATAGACGGCGCGCCGCCGGCTGGCGTCTGCGGCAGCGGCATGATAAGCGCGCTGGACATGATGCTGAAAGAAGGAATCATGGACGGGGGCGGGCGCATACTGGACTCGGGCCATCCCTTCACGGACCTGGTATTCGATTTGCCGGGAGTCAGGGCCTTCATGCTGGGCGGCGGGGTGTATCTCACCCAGAAGGATATAAGGAACATACAGCTGGTGAAGGCAAGCATTGCCGCCGGAGTGAACGTGCTCATCGCGAAAGCCGGAATGACGCCGGGGTCCTTGGAGAGGCTGTATCTGAGCGGGGGCTTCGGAAGCACGATGGACCCGGGCGAAGCCTCGCGAGTCGGCCTTTTTCCGAGGGAACTGGCGGGGCGCGCCGAGGCCGCGGGAAACACCGCGCTCGCCGGAGCGTCACAGCTGCTGTTCTCCCGCGCCGCAAGAGAGAAGCTGTCCGGGATAACGGAGCTCGCGGAGGAGATACCCCTCTCGGGGAACGCCGATTTCATGGATGAATACGTGAAACAGATGCTGTTTTCGGACGAATGAGATCTCTCCAATGCCGCGCGAACGCCGCTGCCTCGCGGCATTGGACGCTGTTTACCCGGCTCTGAAAGTCAGGGGCCGCTTCTGCGGAAACGGGCGCTTTTGGCTATCCAGGTCTGCAGCAGTATGAATATAAAGAGGAGCGATCCTATAATTATTTTCGTCCACCAGGAGTTTAGTGTACCGTCGAAGATTATGGCCGTTTTTATGACGCCCTGGATGAGGACTCCCAGCAGGGTCCCGGGCAGGTAGCCGACTCCGCCGGAGAGCAGCGTGCCGCCGATGACGACCGAGGCTATGGCGTCAAGTTCGAGGCCCATGCCGGAGAGTGAATAGCCGGCGGATGTATAGAGGGTGTAGATGACCCCTCCCAGGGATGCGAAGAAGCCGGACAGTGCGTAGATGCCTATTTTGGTCCTGCGGACCGGCAGTCCCATCATGACGGCGGACTGTTCGCTGTCCCCTATGGCGTACACGTTCCGCCCGAATTTGGTGAACTGCGCGATCCACGTCCCCGCCAGCACCGACGCCACCAGCACGATCGCCGCGAAGGGAAACCGGACCCTGGCCGACATGGGGATTCCGAACTTCGCGACGGCGGTCAGCACATCCGATTTGAGGGGTATGGATTCGAGGCTGATGATCTGGCTGGAGCCTCGGGCGAAGAACATACCGGCGAGCGTCACGATGAACGGGGGCAGATCGTAAAAGGCTATGAAACACCCCATTATGGTCCCGAACAGGGTCCCGGCGGCCAGAAGCATGGCTGCCGTCAAAAACGGATCGAATCCGTGCTGGGTGATCAGTTTGGACATGATTATGCCGGTGCACGCCACCACGGAACCGACCGAAAGGTCTATGCCTCCGGACAGGACGGCGAATGTCATCCCCACGGCCACGATGCCCATGAAAGCGTTATCCGTGAACAGGTTGGCGAACACCCTGAGACTGAAGAAATTCCGGAAGTGCATCGAGGCGGCGGCGTAGAGCAGGCCGAATACCACTACCGTCGCTATTATTGGGACGTGGCGGGCCTTTATGTTAGGGGCTCTCATGCTCTCCCGCCCCTCCCGGCCAGCAGGCCCGACAGCTGGGACCTGAAAACGGAGGACTGTATCAGGCTTATGGATATTACGACGATCGCTTTGACTACGAGAGTGGCGGGACGGGTGACTCCCCGCGCCAGTATGGTGGTGGTGAGCGTCTGGATTATCAGCGCTCCTATCACCGAGCCGGCCAGGTAGAACTTGCCTCCTGTCATCGCGGTCCCTCCTATGACAGTCGCGAGTATGGCGTCCATTTCCAGGTTGAGCCCCACGTTGTTGGCGTCCGCCCCCCTGATTTCCGTGGTCAGAAGCAGTCCCGCGATCCCCGCGCATAGGCCGGAGAAAGCGTAGACTATCAGCTTGATCGAAGTGGCGTTTATTCCGACGCAGCGGCTGGCTGCCGGGTTTACCCCTATGGATTCGATAAAGAGGCCGAGAGCGGTCTTTCTCGTGACCGTCTGCACCGCCGCCAGCACGGCTGCGGCCAGGTACATGCTGAAGGGAAACCCGAGAATGAAACCGGCCGATATGTACTCGAAGGACGGGTCGGAGAATTTGATTATCTGACCTCCGCACAAGAGCTGCGCGATGCCGCGTCCCGAGACCATCAGTATCAGAGTGGCCACGAAGGGCTGTATCCCTATTTTGGCCACCAGAAATCCGTTCCATACCCCGGAGATCAGCGCGGCCGCGAGAGGCAGGGCAATTATGACCGGCAGCGGGTATCCGTCCCTCGCGAGCAATGCTCCTATCGCCCCCGAGACCGCGATCACCGCGCCGACGGACAGGTCTATGCCGCCTGTGGCTATCACGAGCGTCATCCCCGTGCCCAGGAGGACGGTCGGCACGGACCTGCGCAGTATATCCATGATATTTCCGTAGAAATGTCCGTCCCTCACCTCTATCACGCCGAAGCGCTCCGTAAAGAGGATGTTGAAGATCAAAAGGGCCGCGAGAAAGAGCAGCGACCAGAAATACGGGCTTCTGAGCACATCCGGAAGTTTTTGCCTCATGCCGCGCTCTCGCCCCCCGCGATCATCCGCATTATGCCGTCGGGGCTGAGTTCATCCCCCGAGAGTTCACCTATCTTGCGCCTGTCGCGCAGCACCGCCGCGCGCCCGCAGCATCTCGCCACTTCGTCCAGTTCCGAGGATATAAAGAGCACCCCGAGCCCCTGGTCCGCAAGGGAGAGGATGAGGTTCTGCATCTCGGATTTCGAAGCCACGTCTATTCCCCGGGTGGGCTCGTCCAATATCAGCACGCGCAGGTTCGAGGCGAGCCACCTCGCTATTATGACCTTCTGCTGATTGCCGCCGGAGAGGTTTTTGACCGCCTCCTCCGCGCTGGAAGTCTTTATGGACAGAGCCTCTATGAATTTGCCGGCAATGGCGGCCTGTTCCTCCCTGCCGAGCATCCGGCGCAGTCCGCGGCTCGCCTGGAGGGCGAGGATGATGTTCTCCCGGACCGAGAGGTTTCCTATGATGCCCTCGGTCTTTCGGTCCTCGGGGCAGAAACCCATGCCGGCCATGATCGCGTCGATGGGGGAACAGGGTTTGAGGCGGCTGCCGCAGATTCTGACGTCTCCCTTGTCGGGAGCGTCGATCCCGAACAGTATGCGCGCGGTCTCGCTCCGGCCCGAACCGAGGAGCCCCGCGAGACCGATCACCTCTCCCTTTCCGATGGACAGGTCGATCGGTTCTATCGCGCCGGACCTGGACAGGCCCGACGCCTCCAGTATGCGTTCATCGCCCGGCGCCTGAGAGGTTCTGGCGCGGCGTTTCGACGGTTCGTTTTCCGCGCGGGCCGCCTGGGCGTCTCCGACCATCGCCGTTATGAGGTCCATGCGGGAGAGCCCCGCGGCCTCGAAGCAGCCGATCATCTCGCCGTTGCGCAGCACCGTCGCCCGGTCGGATATCTCATACATCTGATCCAGAAAGTGCGTCACAAAAATAATGCCGAGTCCGTCCCGTTTCAGTCCCCGTATTACCGCGAACAGCTTTGCGGCTTCGTCCTTGTCGAGGCTGGAAGTGGGTTCGTCCAATATGAGCACGTCGGCTGAAAATAAAAGTGACCTGGCTATGGCGACGAACTGCCGGATTGCCGTCGAGTATGAATTGAGCTGTTCGCTCACGTCGATTCTGAGGTCAAGACGGGACAATATATTCTCCGAGTCCCGGTGTATTTTCTTCCAGTCCAGGCGGCCGGAAGATGTCCGGGGCTGTATGCCGAGAAAGAGGTTCTCCGCCACGGACAGCGTGGGAATGAGGTTGATCTCCTGATGAACGGTGCTTATACCGCTATGCTGCGCTTCGGTGGGGGACGAGAAGTTCACCTCGCGCCCTTTGAGGAAGATGCGTCCCTCATCCTGCCGGTAGACTCCGCTCAAAATCTTGAGCAGCGTGGATTTGCCCGCTCCGTTCTGCCCCATCAGAGCGTGCACCTCGCCCGCTTTCAGCCTGAAATCTATGCCCGAAAGCGCTTTTACCCCCGGAAACGAGATGCCGATCCGAGAGGTCTCAAGCAGATAATCCAAAGCGTCACCCCCTGCGAATGACGGACGCGAAGTCCCGGTATGCGGCGGGGCGGGCCCGAGGGCGTAACCCCCGGACCCGTCCCGCGAGGTTTTAGTACTTGCGCGAACCTATTACGGAAGCCGCCTGATCTTTAGTGAATACCTGGTCCACCTGGACGATCCACTTATCCAGTTTCTCTCCCGCCAGGGCTTTCTTCAGGGTCTCGAAAGCCAGCGGTCCGAGGAGCGGGTTGCACTCGACGACCGCGTTCACCTCGCCCGCTACCATAGCCTCGAAGGCCGCTTTCGTGGCGTCGACGGTGATCAGCTTGATGTCCGCGCCCGGCTTCAGCCCGGCCTCTTTGATCGCCTGGACCGCGCCCAGCCCCATGTCGTCGTTATGGGCGTAGACCACGTCGATGTCATTGCCGTACTTTTTGAGGAAAGCCTCCATGACCTGCTTGCCGAGCTCCATTGTGAAGTCGCCGGTCTGGGACTCCAGTATCTTGATGTCGGGTGTCTTGGCCAGCTCATCCTCGAAGCCCTTCTGGCGCTCGATGGCCGCCGACGCTCCGGGTGTGCCCTGAAGCTGCACCACATTGCCCTTGCCCCCGAGTTCGGCTGCCGTCCACTTCGCCGCCTGCTCGCCCTCGAAGATGAAGTCGGAGGTTATCTTGCAGACGTAAAGGGACTCGTCCGCGACGGTGATGCCCCGGTCGAGCAGAATGACGGGGATGCCGGCCTCTTTGGCTTCGGTCAGCACCGGCTCCCAGCCGGTCTCGACCACCGGAGCGAGCAGGATCCCGTCCACGCCCTGGGCGATGAAGGCCCTGATCGCGCTGATCTGGTTTTCCTGTTTCTGCTGGGCATCGCTGAATTTCAGGTCGATCCCGAGATCCTTGGCCGCGCTTATGACCGACTCGGTCTCGGCGGTACGCCAGCCGCTCTCCGCGCCAATCTGCGAGAAGCCGACGACAAGCGTGTCGGCGGCGAACGCCGCGCATCCGAACGCGAGAAGCACTACTGAAACAAGGGTCAACAGCAAAACTCGCTTGTGTTTCATCACAAAATCCCTCCTGAATTTTTTTGGGGCGAACCCCTCTATTATGAATGACATGAAAATAGCACGGAAAGAGCCCCGCTGCCATAGAAAAATTTCCGTTGTGGTTCGATAATTTACGATAATCTTTGCGTCATGGATCGATCAGGATTGTCCCCGCCAGAGGCCCATGAAAAGGGGAGGGAAAGAAAACGGCGGGCAAATGAAACGATTTTAAGGGATTTTTTCGGAGGCTGCCTGGCGTGGATGGAACGTAAGCTCGAGCCGCCCCGGGTTTAAGCGCGCGCTCATTCATTCCGCCTGTTCTGTCTGGATACCATCAGCTCCACCCGGCGGTTCATCTGGCGGCCTTCCGGAGTGCCGTTGTCCGCTATCGGCTGATATTCTCCGTAGCCGCGAGCGCTGAACGAACCGGGATCGAGCTCTTTGTTCTCCAGCAGAACGGCCAGGAAATTGAAGGCGCGCTCCATGCTGAGATACCAGTTTGATGGGTAGCGGGAAGTGCGTATCGGCACGTTGTCCGTGTGTCCAGTGACCACTACCTCCAGGGGATGCTCCGCGTCCTGGCTGTCCCTCAGAAGAGCCGATAGCGTGCGTGCCAGATTGACCATGCCGCCGGTGATCTCCGCGCTGCCGGATTTGAACCATATATCGCTTTTGAGGGTGATCATCACATTCTCCCCGCTGAACTCAAGCCCTATGGTCCCCTCCAGCGAATTGCCGCTCACGTACCGTTCCAGTGACGCGTAGAGGCCGTCCATCTGGTTTTTGAACGCGCCGCCGCCGTCCTCATCCCCATCCTCGTCGTCCCCGGCCTGACTCGGCGGCTGCGGCGGGAGGGCGTTTAGGTCCAGAGGTATGATGCTGCCTTCCGGGAACATCTCTATGACGCTGCTTCCATCGGAGACTCCGAAGGCGCCGGCGAGTGAGCTCATGACAGCCCGGAACTTTTCCTCCTGTATCGTGCTGGAGGCAAAGAGGACTATGAAAAGCGCCAGAAGCAGCGTCATCAGGTCCGAATAGGGTATCAGCCAGCTTTCGTCCGCGTGCTCTTCGTGCGGTTCTTCCCTGCGTTTTGCCATGATCATCTGCCCCCCGGCCTGCGCTCGGCTTCCGATGCTTCCATCTTTTCCCGCTCCGACACGGGAAGGCTTACCATGAGGCGTCCCCTGAGCATCGTCGGGTTTTCCCCCTCGGCTATGCCGAGCACTCCGTCGAGTATCAGCTCTTTGATGAACACCTCCTGCTTGGACTTCTGCTTCAGCCGGTTCGCGAAGGGGTGCCACATCACGTATCCCGTGAAGATACCGAGAAGCGTGGCGATAAAGGCCGCGGAAATCGCGTGCCCCAGGGCTTCGGTGTCTCCCATGTTACTCAGGGCCGCTATGAGGCCCAGGACCGCCCCGAGGACCCCCAATGTCGGAGCGTACATGCCTGCCTGGGTGAATATCTGGGCGCCTGCGGCGTGCCGGGCCTTCATGGCGTCTATCTCGGCGTGCAGATTATCGCTGAGCTTCTGCATGTCAGATCCCTCCAGCGCCATCGAAAAGCCCAGCTTCATGAACGGATCGGAAAATTCTTCGATCTTCTGCTCCAATATCAGTATCCCTTCCTTGCGGACCATCTCCGCCACCGTCACCAGTATTCCTATGGCTTCCCCGGCGGAGAGGAACTTCTGCCGCCCGAACAGCACCCCGATCAGCCTGCCCGTCCTTTTTATCTCGCCGCCCGGCGTCGCCGTGATGACGGCCCCGGCGGTGCCGACCAGGATTATGAAAAAAGCGGCCGGGTTATTGAGGGCAGAGTAAGGAACACCTTTGAAAAACATCCCGATCAGAAGAGCCGCAAGACCGGTTATGATGCCGGCTATCCCCATCACATCCATAAAGATCCCACCACCTTAGAGAATTACCGGCCTAGTGTCCGCTCTTCCGCGGTTTTAAAGAACCGGTCCGGGTTTACCGCGCGCGGTTTTCCAGATATCCGCCTATCGGCATCGAGAGGAGCCCTCCCAAAAAGCCCGCGGGCCCGAATGTCCCGGCGAAAAAGAGCACCGTTACGGAGGCTGCCGCCGTAACGATGTACCTGGACGCCAGATCGAGCGTGAAGCGCGTTCCTGCTCTTTTCCCATCGGATGTCATCATCCTGAGAAACGATCGCGCCATCATGCACACTTTTGTCATCGAACAGGCCCACCCGGCCGCAAGTCCCGCGGCGAATCTCCCGGGGCTCTCAAATCTGGCGCCGGAGGCGTGCAAACCCAGTTCCGCCGCCATAAACACAGCGCACACCAGCGACAGGGATATCGCAAGACGCCGGGCTGTCCGCAGCAGTTCGCGCCCCCCCTTTTCAAATTCCCCGCCGGTTGCCGTCATCGTCCTCGCCGCGCGTGCCCTCGTCGAACTCCATAACGCCGTCGCGCCCCTTGATTATCGAGTAAGCGCTCACATCGACCCTGACCAGCGCGCGGCGCAGGCCCAGCTCCATGATCTGTATGCCGGTGCTTCCCTTCTGCTCCTCTTCGGCCAGCGCCGCTTTCTCCCGAGCGAGCTCTTTGATGGTCCGCTTTATCCTGTCCGGATGATCCGCTATCTCGGAGATTACCGTGACCTGGTCGTCCAGTACGGAGGCTATGCCTCCAAGGACGACCAGAGTGTGCGCCGCGGAGTTCGCGCGATAAACCAGCAGGCCCTCGCTGAGCGCGGCCGTGAACGGCTCGTGCCCGGCCTGTATGCCCGCGTCGCCCTCCGTCGATCTGAATATGACGTAATCCACGTCACTATCGCAGAGCGAACCGTACGGAGCGAGCACCCTCAGCTTGAGTTTTTTGTCCGTCCGTCCTTCCATGATGAGCCCTCAGACCGCCGTCTGTTCTTCTTTCGCGCGCTTTATCACATCGTCTATCGATCCGGCGCTGAGGAAGTGGTTCTCCGCCACTTTATCGAACCTTCCCTCTATGATCTCCTTGAAACCGCGCAGCGTCTCCGGCAGAGGGACGTACCTGCCAGGCACGCCCGAGAAATTCTCAGCCACGAAGAAAGGCTGGGAGAGGAAACGCTGTATCCTGCGCGCTCTGCTGACGATGAGCTTGTCGTTTTCGGACAGTTCGTCGAGGCCCAGTATCGCTATTATGTCCTGCAGTTCGCTGTAACGCTGCAGGATGTTCTGAACGTCGCGGGCCACCTCATAGTGCATGTGCCCCACGGTCTTGGGACTCAATATCCTGGAGTTCGACGCGAGCGGATCCACGGCGGGGTATATGCCCTGCTCGACTATACCCCTCGACAGCACGGTGGTGGCGTCCAGGTGCGCGAAGGTGGCGGCCGGCGCGGGATCGGTGAGATCGTCCGCCGGCACGTAGACCGCCTGTATCGACGTGATGGATCCGTTCTTAGTAGAGGTTATGCGTTCCTGGAGAGAACCCATCTCCGCGGCCAGGGTCGGCTGATAGCCCACAGCGCTGGGAATCCTTCCCAGCATAGCGGATACCTCGGAGCCGGCCTGGACGAAGCGGAATATGTTGTCTATGAAAAGCAGAACGTCCTGGTGTTTTGCGTCCCGGAAGTATTCGGCCACTGTCAGGCCGGTCAGCGCCACTCTCATACGGGCGCCCGGCGGCTCGTTCATCTGTCCGAATACCAGGGCCGTCTTGCTCAGGACCCCCGATCCCTTCATTTCGAAATAGAGGTCGTTTCCCTCCCTGGTGCGCTCTCCGACGCCGGTGAATACCGAATATCCGCCGTGCTCCGTGGCTATGTTCCGTATCAGCTCCATTATGAGGACGGTCTTGCCGACTCCGGCGCCGCCCAGGAGGCCCACCTTTCCGCCTTTTGCGTAGGGGCAGAGCAGATCTATCGCCTTTATCCCGGTTTCCAGCATCTCGACCGCGTCGGACTGCTCCGAGTAGTCCGGCGGATGCCTGTGGATCGGCCA
>JAISWP010000088.1 GCA_031271065.1 Synergistaceae bacterium | reverse complement strand
TTCCGAGGGTCCCGCCTCGGTGCCCCTCGAAAGCTCCGCCGTGCTGGAGCTGATGGAGGCCAGGAGGGTGCTCGACCCGGCCATAGCGTCGGAAGCTGCGCGCCGCGCGTCGCCGTCGGATATGACCAAGATACGAAGGGTCATCTTGTCCACCCGTGAAAACCTGGACGATATCACTCACAGGGCGAGTTCGGACTACGATTTTCACCTCGCGATGGCATCGGCGACGCAGAATTTCGTATTCGTCAACATCGTGCGCATGGAGTTCAACCTGATAATGGCGACCCACGAGAGGATATACGCCCTTCTGGAGGACAAGAGCGCCTTTGCCGCGGAGCACGAAGAGTTGTACGAGGCGATAACAGTCCACGACGCCGAGCGGGCGAATCTTGCCGCGTCGCGGCATATCGACAGGATATACAGGACGCTGCTCGGCGCCTTTGCGATGCAGTCCCGGTAAAAGACGGCACAAAAACGAACGCGAGCTCATGGAGGTGTGAGATATGAGGGAGAAGATCAGGAAAATGCTGCCGGAGATCGAGTGGATAAAAGACGACGATCTTCGGGACAAGGTTCTCGCGAGTTACGAGGACGCCCTTAAAACGGGCGGCTGGGAGCCGGAGGATATGGAGCGGATTCCCTTTACGCTGCTCATCCCGGACTGTCCGGCGTCGTATCTGACTCATGTGAGAGGCGTCACGAGGATAGCGTACAGCGCGATGAGGGAGTTCAACGACCTGTATTCCGCCCCGGACGGAAAGTTCAGGATGGAGGGCGACCTGCTTGTCGCCGGCGCCCTGCTTCACGACGTCGGCAAACTGGTGGAGTACGAGAAATCTCCGGACGGCGGAACGGTGAAGTCCCAGCTGGGCCGTGATCTGCGGCACCCGTTCTCCGGGACCGTGATCGCCCTGCGAAACGGCTGCGGCTCGGCCATAGGCCATATCATAGCGAACCACGCCCACGAGGGGGACGGGACGCTCCGCAGCCCCGAGGGAGTGCTGGTAAACAAGGCGGATTTCATGAATTTCGAAGGGATCAAGAGTTTCCTGGGGATGAAGTAGCCGGGGCGTATCGTTCCGTCAGAGGGGGATCGTTTGAGATGGGCAAGACGATGATAATGAAGATAATGGAGCGCGCCGCCCATAAAGAGGTTCACACGGGCGAGCGGGTCTGGTGCGACATAGACTGGTCCACCGCCCGCGACTTCGGCGGCGCGAATTGCACGCTTCAGTTCGACGAAATAACGGAGAACAGGGGAAAAGTGTGGGATCCTGACAAGATCGCCTTCACGTTCGACCTTCAGGCGCCGTCACATTCGGAGAAGGTGTCGAACAATCAGAAAATCATCCGCGAGTTCGCGAAGCGTCAGGGGATCAGACACGTTTTCGACATCAACAACGGCATAGGCCAGCACGTCCTGCTGGAACAGGGATTGGTGAAGCCCGGCGACGTAATCCTGGGCACCGACAGCCATATGAACCTGCTGGGCGCCGCAGCCGCATTCGCTACCGGGGTCGGCAACACGGACATAGCGGCCTCGTGGCTCAACGGCACGAACTGGTTCCGGGTCCCCGAGACGATGAAGATCGAGGTCACAGGTGAGTTTCCCTGCGGAGTGACCATGCGGGACTTTCTGACGAAGCTGGTGGGAGACCTGGGCGCCGGGGGGCTCGACTTCCTGGCGGTGGAGTTCTCGGGCGATGTGATAGAGCGCGCCGGTCTGTCGGAGCGCATCACCCTCTGCTCGATGGTGACGGAGATGAGCGGAAAGATAGGGCTCATACTGCCGGACGGGCCGGTGCTCGACTGGCTGGCGGAGCGGGCCGGGCCCGAAGTCAGGTCCCGCGCGGACGCGATAAGGCCGGATCCCGACGCTCCCTATATCGAGGTCCGCCGGTACTGCGTCTCGGAACTTGAGCCGATGGCCTCCTGCCCCGACGCGCCGGACAACGTGAAACCCGTGAGGGAGATAGCCGGCGCTCCGGTGGATCAGGTGCATATAGGCAGCTGTACGAACGGACGCTTCGAGGATATAGCCTCAGCCTTTTCAGTTCTGGAAAAATCCGGGTCCAAGGTGTCCCCGAACGTGCGCACCATCATCACGCCCGCTACTGCCGAGGTCATGAGACAGTGCGCGAGGGAGGGGATGATAGAGAAGTTTCTCGACGCCGGGGCGGTGTTCACCAATCCCACCTGTTCGCTCTGCACCGCGGAACATTACGGCGCCCTGCCCTCCGGCGACGTGGGCTGTTCGACGACGAACCGCAACTTTATAGGCAAGGTGGGCAAGGGCAGCCACACCTATCTCCTGAGTCCGATGACGGCTATGGCGACCGCGGTGAAGGGCGTCATAACCGATCCCAGGGACATAGTCTGTCAAGGGGGGGTCAAGCAATGAGCGAAGTGCTTAAAGGACGGGCGTGGGTGTTCTCCGACGACGTGGACACCGATCTCATCTACCACAATAAGTATCTCGCGGAGACCGATCCGAAAAAGATGCCCCAGTACTCCTTCGAGTACTATCCCGGCAAGGAGCGCTTCGCCGCCGAGGTCAGGCCGGGAGATTTCGTGGTGGCGGGAAAGAATTTCGGCTGCGGTTCGAGCAGAGAGCACGCCGTCTACTGCCTCAAGGAGGCGGGGGTGCCGGTGATTTTGGCGGAAACCTGCTCCAGGATATATTACCGGAACGCCATCAACAACGGATATCCGGTGCTTTTCGTCAAGGGGCTGTCCGAAGCCATAAAGAGCGGGAAGATAAAGGACGGGGACGAACTGGAGGTCGACATGTCCAGCGGGGATATAAAAGACGGAGCGAGCGGGTTTTCGTTCCACGGAGACGCGGTGAGCGACCTGGAGCGCGACATAATGGCGGCCGGGGGCCTGATACCCTATCTGAAATCCCGTAAAAGCCAGGTGAAAAGCGATGGGTAAGACGTTCGCCGAAAAGGCCCTGGGGCGCGCGGCGGGATATGAGGTCAGCGCGAACCAGGTTGTCACGGTGGAGCCGGATTTCTGCATGAGCCACGACAACACCGGGCCGATATCCCGCACGTTCAGGAAGATAGGGGTGCAAAAGGTCTGGAAGCCGGAGCGCCTTGTCGTCATCCTGGATCACGGCGTGCCGGCCCCTTCCAGTGACCACGCGGTCAACCA
>JAISWP010000130.1 GCA_031271065.1 Synergistaceae bacterium | reverse complement strand
GTGGTGCTGCCCCGATCGAGATACATAGGGACCAGCGTGTTCGAGGATTTCATATCGAAAATACCGAATCTGGGCGACCTCATAAAAAACGCCCCGCCGGAGGAATTGGAGGCGGAATTTCTCAAGGCCAGTCTGCCGGAGCGGGTGACCGGAGCCTTGTACGGCTTCCTGGCCGAAATGCGGGACCCGATTGCCGTCCGCAGCAGTTCAAAACTGGAAGACTCTCTGAAATACTCCTTCGGCGGAAAATATATGTCTCCCTTCCTGCTGAACGGCGAGGAATCTTTGGAAGCCCGGGTCAAAGCGGTCGAACACCAGATAAAGCGGGTATATTCCCGCACATATTTTCCCGAGGCGGCTATTTACAGAAAAAGACACGGACTCCCCGACGATCTCATGGGGATCGTGATCATGCGAATATCCGGAAGGTGGCGGAAAGACAGTTACTACCCGACCACGGCCGGGGTCGGTTTTTCCTACAACGGGAGGCGCTGGACCACCAGGATAAAGAGGGAGGACGGGCTCATACGCATGGTCTTCGGGCTCGGAACGATGAGCACGAAGAGAGGATACGCCAGAACCTACTCCCTGACCAACCCCTACCTCCGTCCCGAAGGCTCCAGCGCTTACAAGATAATGAAACACTCCCAGGAGCACTTTCACGTCATAGACCGTGCGAGCGGGGAACTGACCACGATAGACATAAAGGAAGTATGGCGGGACGCGTTCAGGTATCACCCGGATTTTTCCACATACGCGAGCCTTTACATATACGACGAAAATCAGGGCTACTTCGGTTCCCTGGACAAGATGAGCATCTTTTCGCCGGCGGAGGGAAAGGTCTGCATGCCCTTCGAGTCCTTCCCCAAAACCCACGCCCCGTTCTTCAAAACCATGTCCGCGCTCTTGCCTCTCCTGCAGGAGAAGATGGGAACATACGCCGACATAGAATTTTCATACGAACCTCTCGAAAACCGCCTCGAACTGCTTCAGGCCCGCCCCCTCTGGATAAAGGAGTGCTGCGATTCGTCGGTATGTCCCTCCCTGGAAGGGTGCGAGACGATACTTATGGCGGACCGCATGGTCACGGACGGAAGCTGCGACTCGATCAATTATCTGGTATTCGTGGACCCGGAGATATACTCGTCCTGCACGGATTTTCAGAGCGTGGCGCGGGCGCTGGGCGAAATGAACGGCAGTCTCGCTCCGAACAAGTACATCCTTGTCGCGCCGGGACGCGTAGGATCGAGCAGTCCGGAATTGGGAGTGCCGGTGCGGTACGACGAGATATCGAACGTGGCCTGCATAGTCGAAGTGGGCATCCCCAGAACCGGGCATATGCCAGAACTGTCCTACGGCACGCACTTCTTCTCGGATCTCGAGACCGACGAGGTCTACTACATGCCGGTTTTTCAGGGGGAGAAGGACAATATTTACAACGAGGAATGGTTCGAGCGCTCCTCCTTCGAATACGGCGGGCACAAAGCCATCAGGCTGTATAAAGGCGATTTCTCGGTCTACATGAACGGAGACCAGAATATAGGACTCGTCACCTGCCCTCCCCGACTGTGACTCTGATCAGATAATCCTGAAATCAGCCTGCTCCCAGCCGGCTCAAAGAGACGGCAGGCGCTGTGCGCTGGAAAAAGACATCCATGTCCCGCGGCATCAGCGCCGCCCGCCGCTGGTTTTCAAATCAAACCTGCCAGGCGCGGTCTAAATTTAGAACAAATGTCAGATTTTCAAAGCGCCGCTTTTCACCTTTTTAAAGAGCTCGTTAGCTTCCTCGGCGTCGGCTTTATAGGCCTCCCGTCCCATCATGCCGTATGTGTAGCGTTTCCCCTGCTCCACTCCGGGCTGATCGAAGGGATTTATCCGAAGCAGCCTTCCCGCCGCGGCAGTCGTGTATTCGTAAAAGAAGATCAGCCCTCCCAGCGTCCGGGGGTCGAGCCTGCCGAGTTCTATCCACACCACCGGACGTCCCGCTTTCACCAGGGCCGACGCGGTGCTGGCAGCCTCATATCCCAGCATCTCGCCGAGTTTCCGGCCCGACAGATAAGACAGGCTCGACAGAGATTCGTCCGTGACCTCGGGAAGCTCCACCTCGGCGCCGCGGCTATCCAGACCGATTATCGTGTAGAGTTTATCGTCCGGTCCCTCGGTGTAAAGCTGCACCTGGGAGTGCTGGTCGATAGCCCCCAGCGCCCGGACCGGCGTCGAACCGACCCCGTCCTTGCCGACGCTCTCACCCCACAGCTGGGCGAACCACTCGGCAAAAGTCTCGAGTCTGCTGGAATATGGCATCAATACCGTCATAGGCCGTCCGTCGATCGAGTGGAGATAACTCACCGCCGCCAGTTTGAGAGCGGGATTGTCCTCCGGGGATTTTCGCCCCCGAAGAAAATTTTTCATCTCGGAAGCGCCCTCGAGCACCGCCCTTATATCGGCGCCGAGGGCTCCCGCGGTGACGAGACCGCAGGCCGACAGCACGGAAAACCTGCCTCCCACGGAGGGGGGTATCTCAAGAGACCGGCAGCCGCCTGCGTTCGCGTAAGCGCGGAACACTCCGCCGCTGGGATCTGTTATGACCAGTATATCCCCGTCCGCGATCCCTTCCAGCTTCGAGCGGAACCAGAGGAACTGCGACATGGTCTCGGCGGTGGCGCCAGACTTGCTCACGCCTATAAGGGCCGTTTTTCTGCCGCGCGCCATCTCGAGGATAGCCGCGGTCTTTTCGGGGTCCGGGTTATCCGCGAGATAAAATTTCGGGACGCCGGGCCTTTCGTTGAAATACATCGGCAGGAGCGCCT
The DNA here is from genome assembly GCA_031271065.1 of Synergistaceae bacterium. Lineage (GTDB taxonomy): Bacteria > Synergistota > Synergistia > Synergistales > Synergistaceae > JAIRKI01. The sequence continues at coordinate 6,676 of JAISWP010000130.1, read as the reverse complement.
GGTGGAGCATCAGATTGCCCAGAGCCGAGCCGCCTATTCCCGCGTGTATTATCGCCTCGTATCCCGAAAGCCACCTTGCGGCATCCTCTATCCCGGACGTGTCCTGCTCGGGCAGATCGTACCAGCCGAAGCCGGACTGACCCGAGGAAGCTCCGGCCTCTATCCAGGATGACGCCTCCGAAACAGCTTCGGTGAGGGATGCCAGCCGGCTGCCGAACCCCTTGGAGAGTCCGGAGGAACATCCGAACGAAAATGAAATACCAAGTCCGCCCATCTCAGACAATACCTCCAGTCACGGTCTCAGCCGGCGAAATCCTCCCGGCTGCATTCGACGTCCACCTGCGTGCTGTCCACATTTCCAGGTATGAAAAGCTGTTTTTTCCTGATAGAAACCGAGGCGCCGGTAATTTTAGCGAAGCTGGCGAATATGTCGCGCGCTATCTTTTCGGCAAGGCTGGTCAGTGACCTGTACTTCGTTTCGGTCATGACGTTCCTCGTTATCTCATACACGGCGGCGTCCCTGATGAGCGGTTCCGCATTGGGGACGTCGTCGCCCGGGTTCACGTCAAACTCGACTACCACGTCCACCGAAAAGACCTGGCCGAGTTCTCTCTCCACCTCCTGGACGCCGTGAAACGCATGGAACGACATTCCTCTTACCGCGTGCCTGCTTTTCATATACTTCACTCCTTTGCGTTTTCTCTGCCAAAAAGTTTGAAAAAAGCCGTGAGGATGACTCAAATCACCCCCACGGCCGCTGATCGCACAAAATGGCACGGTAAACCACGCTTTTATACGCCCGGTTCGCTAGATGAGGGCCTCTTCTTTCAATGCCGATTTGATGGCGTCCTGATCGAAGCCTACTATATAACGCTCCCCGATCTTCACCACAGGAACGCCGCGCTGACGGGTTTTCTGGACTATTTCTTTCGCCGCTTCCCGGTCCGCCCCGACGTCTACCGCCTGAAAAGCCACGTTCAAAGACGTGAGATAATCCTTGGCTTTAACGCACCACGGACAACTGCTTGTGGAATATACCGTCACACCTGATGTCTCTTTTTTTTCCTCACTCACCAATATCACCTCTATCTGCGCTGCATTATTGATGTAATCTTAATCACAGCTTCATAATGAGTCAATAGCCATTTAAAGGGTTAACTCTTTTAAAAAAACGGCTTCCGCGTTATATTCGGAGATTTTTCAACGCTTCAGCCGCGTATTTTCTTTTCCCGGAACACAGGAAAACGCTCGAATATCTCGTCCGCGTACCGCAGATAGTGATCCGTGTCGAACATCTTCATGATCCTGCCGGGATCGGAGGACATCAGGGGGGCCAGGCGGGGATCCGCCTCGAGAAAACCGAGAAGGGCGCCGCTGCCGCCGCTTTGGACCGACTCCCAGCATTTCATCGCGTTCTCCTGCACTGCGGCGTAGGCGTCCTCCCTGGACAGCCCCAAATCTATCAGGGCCAGGAGCACTCTCCCGCTGAATACGAGCCCCCTCGTCAGATCGAGGTTTTTCTTTATCTGAGACTCGTTCACAACGAGCCCGTCGATCACGCGTTTGATTATCCCGGTCATGTAATGGGCGACGTTGAACGAGTCCCCCCATATAACGCGTTCCACGGACGAGTGGCTGATATCGCGCTCGTGCCACAGCGATACGTTCTCGAGCGCCCCGGATGCGTATCCCCGCAGGAGGCGGGAGAGCCCGCAGACTCTCTCCGAGAGTATAGGATTTTTTTTGTGGGGCATGGCCGACGAGCCCTTCTGTTTCCTGCCGAAGGGTTCCGCCGCCTCCAGCACCTCCGTCCTCTGAAGGTGCCTTATCTCCAGCGCCAGACGTTCGAGGCCGGCGCCGTACAGGGCGATAGCGCCGACGACGCGGGCATGCCTGTCGCGCTGAACTATCTGAGTGGATACGGGGTCCCGGGAAAGCCCCAGGGCTCGGGCCGTTCTCTCCTCGATGCGGGGAGGGCAGTTGGCGTAAGTTCCCACGGCTCCGGAGAGTTTACATACCCTAATCTCATTTCTCACGCCGGCAAGACGCTCTATATTGCGCTCCGTCTCGGCCATGAAGCCGAGAAATTTCAGCCCGAAGCTCGTCGGTTCCGCGTGAACGCCGTGGGAACGCCCGACGCAGGGAGTGTGCCTGTATCTCCAGGCCAGGCGGGCAAGGGATTCCCGCAGCTCCTCCGCGGAGGATATGAGGACGTCCAGCGCGTCGGAGAGCAATAAGGAAGCCGCGGTGTCGATTACGTCGCTGCTGGTGAGGCCAAGGTGGACAAATCTGCCCGCCGGCCCTATTTTCTCCGCCACGGCGCTGACGAACGCTATGACGTCGTGCTGCGTCTCCTCTTCTATCTCCGCTATGCGTTTGACGTCGAACGACGCTTTGGAAATTATCTCCTCCAGGTCGCTTTTCGGGATCACACCGTCCTCGGCCCAGGCGCTGCAGACCGCCAGCTCGACGTCCAGCCACCGCCGGAATTTGTTCTCGTCCGCCCATATCCTGCTCATGGCTTTTGTGCAATACTTCTCGATCAAAGCGAACAGTCCTTCCTCTCATGATCTATCACGGCCGTGTTTTCCCTCAAAACCCTCATTTCAGCCCGCCAGTCCCCTCTTGCCGTGTCCAGGAACGCGTCATATCTGCCGCTCGCGAAATCGGGGAACGTGTACGAAAAACTCTCCCAGCCGGACTTTCTGTGACACAGCGTGACTTCGGCGTAAATATCGTCTCGTATATAGATCCTGTGGGCGTTGTCTTTCGTCGAGGCCAGCACCAGCCTGGCTCCGTCGATATAGCCGGGATCGATGTTGACACTGCGGCATGTCCTGCCGCGCGCGCTCTCGGCCTCTATGGATATCGCAAGTTTCTTCCACGCCGCCAGCTCAAAGGGGTGTCTCAATCCGGCGAATGTGAAAAAACGCCTCGTGAGGCTCGGGGATATATCCCTGTAATAATCGGTGCAGTCAAATGGATAAGGAGGGCTTTCGCGCTCTATATCCCCGAAAGCCGACGTCATCCGTTCCGCGGCCCACCGCAGGAGATCGCCGTCCTCGGGAGAGAGCAGGCCGGAGATCAGCTTTACGGCGTTTATCCTCCTTTCAGGCTTTTTTTCCATCCGGCGCCGCGCGCCTCGCCGCGGCTCCTCCATAAGCCTTGCGCGCCGCGTTTTTGCTCAGTTTCTCGAGCCCGCCGGAACCTTCGAGAGGGGCTTCGAGGTTCAATTTCATCAAGGCTTCGTCGTTTTCCATCTCTTCCCCGGTCGCAGGAGACGCCGATATCTCTCTGTCCCGGGCATGATCCCCGAAATCACCGTATTTTCTCCCGCGCCCGGGACGGCGGGAGACTTTGGAGGGCACAGCCCCCTCTCCGGCGGACTCCGGGACGGGACGGACTTTCGCCTCATCGCGGCCCGGCTTCGCGCCGCGCCCCGAAGCCTCGGATGCCGGAACCGGATCGGGAGCGGCATCCGGCCCGGGTTCCCGAAGTTCGATCGCCAGGCTTCCGATATGTTCGCCCTCCCATATGCACGGTATAACCTCGGCCGCCGACTTCGGAGGATCTTCGTACGGGGAGACCCTGCGCACAAGAGCCCCGTTTTCCTCCAGTCTGCGGAAGAAAGCGCGCCCGGCCGCGGCCCACCAGACCAGCTCCTCCGCCATCTCGAAATCTCCCGAGACGTCCTCCAGCAAAAAGGTATTCTCGGCAAGCGGCTGGAGAGAGTACGTCTTTTCGCGTTTTTTGTCCTTCACCGTCACGATCCTGTCGCGCAGGATCCTGTCCACCTGGCGGGCGAGTGTCCCCGCGTCGCACGGGACCGTCTCGGACGCGTTTTCATTCATAAAGACCCGATCCCCCCCGATATGGATCAGCGGCAGCGGAACTCCCCACCACTCCGGCAGACCGGCATCGGTCTCCTTTATCTTATCCTCCCTGTACGCCTCGAAAGTCGTCCTGAAAAGTCCCTGCCGGCCCGATTCCTTTCGATCATCGAACACCAGAAGCGGCGCGGCGGGAGGTATGTCCTCGATCTGCATCCTGGCCGACAGAGGCTCACTTAAAACCGCCGACATCATATCCGAGACGGCGGACTGTTCGCGCCCCTGTTCCAGAAGAGCCACGAGCTGTTCCTTGTGTATCAGGCGCTCCCGTTTGCCGGAAATCAGCATTATATAATCAGTGCCGTAAAAATAAAGCGCGCGGAGCATCTCCTGGACGTTGGATTCGGATTTGAGCATGCCGCTTTTTACTTCGGAGGGATCAATCGTCATTATCATTCGTGCTCTCCATGCCCAGCAGGGCTGAGATAAATTCGCCGGGCTCGAAGAGCGCCAGATCGGAAACGCTCTCGCCCAGACCGATATACCTTATCGGAAGTTTCAGCTTCTGGGCGATGCTTATCGCTATGCCGCCCTTGGCCGTGCTGTCGAACTTCGTCAGGATCACGCCCGTCAGGGGAATGGCTTTGTTGAACACCTCCGCCTGTATGAAACCGTTCTGCCCCATCACCGAATCGAGCACCAGCAAGGCTTCGAACTTGTCCCCGACCTCGCGCGATACCACTCTCCCCACCTTAGCCAGTTCGTCCATGAGGTTCGATTTGCTGTGAAGCCGGCCGGCCGTATCGACCACGACCACGTCCGTCCCGGCGGCACGGGCGGCCTGTATGGCGTCATATACGACGGCGGCCGAATCACTGCCGCGGGTCTGGGATACGACCCGCACGCCGGCCCTCTCCCCCCACGCCTTCAGCTGTTCCGCGGCGGCCGCCCTGTAGGTGTCGGCGGCGGCCATGATGACGCTGCGTCCCTCGTCTTTGAACATGGCCGCCAATTTTCCGGCCGTGGTGGTCTTTCCGCTGCCGTTCACCCCCACCAGCAGTATCACCGACGGAGTATTCGATATGTCGAGCGGACGCCCCATGCCCTGTATCTCTTCCAGACAGCCGGTCAGCATACCGGCGAATGCTTTTTTCAGTTCGTCCCTGTGAGCGATCCTTCTGTCCGCGGCGATCTGCCTGAGCTCCGAGATGAGACGTTCCGCAGTCTCTATACCGGCGTCCCCGATTATCAGAAGCTCCTCCAGTTCGTCCCAGAACCCGTCCGACAGAGGGCTGTCGGAAAAAAGGTTCGACACCCCTAAAGACCACTTGCTGGTTATATTTCTGAATTTCGACATGAAACCGTTAAATATCGCCATGCCAATCACCGACCGATCAGTTTAATTTTCCGAGGCGGAACCCGGGCTCCGCTTGGGACGCCTCCTCCTGTGCCGCGCACGGGGCGCTTTGGGCAAAGACGGCGTTTCCTCCGCCGCTTTGGGGGTTTCCGGCCTGGGACGGGGGAAATGTTCCGCTCGCGCTTCGGCGGCCGGACGGGCCGAAACGCCCGGCTCCGGAGGGCGTCTGCGCCCGCGCCGCCCTCGTCTGCGGCTGTGCCGCCCCTCGGAATCGGATCCCCGGGAGGACGTCTCCGCTGGTGCGCGCTGGCGTCCCTCGCCTACCGGCTCCGCTGATTCCAGAGCGCTGCGGGGACGATCCGTCATCACTATCTCCGTGCCGCGAAAATCCATGCAGCCTCTGCACGCGCAGGCGCCCTTCCTTCGAGCCTCCCGCTCCAGTTCCGCTTCGCGCTCGGCTTCGGGAAGCTCCCACTCCTCGCCGTTTGACACGGCTTTTCGAAAATCCTGAAAACTGGCTATGGGCACCAGCATATCTCCGCCTGCGGGCTTGCGGCACCGCACGGCTTCCCTGCTTATATCCATAGCCGCGACGATATAGCTGCCCGAGGGAGTCTTTATCTTGCTTCCCGGACCGGGGAGACCGGCCCACAGGTCCTTGTACACCCTGTGCTCGAAAGACATGCAGCACATGAGACGTCCGCAGATGCCGGATATTTTGGCGGGGTTGAGCGCTATGTTCTGCTCCTTTACCATCTTTATCCCTATGGGAGCGAACTGATTGAGCCAGTAACTGCAGCAGCACGGCAGTCCGCAGGAAGCCATCCCGCGTATTATGCGGGCCTCGTCCCTCACCCCCATCTGCCGCAGTTCGATCCTCGTCCTGAATTTGCGGGCCATATCCTTCACCAGGTTTCGGAAATCCACTCTGGCCTCGGCCGTAAAATAGAAAAAGAGCTTCTTCCCGTCCATCATCGTCTCGGCGTCGATCAGTTTTATCTCGAGACGATGGGACGCCACCATTTCCTGGGCATCCCTCAGTATGCCGCTTTCCGTCCCTTTCTGCGAAGCCCACCTCTCCCTGTCGCCGCCGGACATTTCCCGGACGAACTCCAGGTCGCTCACTATCGGGTCTCCTCCTCGCACCGGGCCGTCTCCGTACTCCGACATCGTCTTCATGCCGCGGTATTCCCGCTCCTGATTTTCATCCAGCTGACCGACCACGAACGCCGTTTCCTCCCCTCGGTGGGAGAGAGCCGCTATCATACCGTCGGGCGCCAGGGTATCACAAACGCTGTCCTCGATTTCCACTATGCCGAGAAATCTGGGCTTACCGTAGGTCACCAAATATTTCCCCAATTGGCACTCCTTCCCTCAGAATCGCAAAAAGCGCGTCCTGAACCATAGAAACAGGCATGTGTCTTTTTTTTGATATATAGAGCGCATTGCGGACCGCGGCCGCGTCGCGCCACCGTCCCTCTCCGGCGAG
>JAISWP010000075.1 GCA_031271065.1 Synergistaceae bacterium | reverse complement strand
GCGTCCCTTTTGACGGCTTCGTATTCTTCGCGGGAGACGCTGCGGAGCCTCACTCTGTCTCCGGCTTCTATCAGGGTGGGCCTGATGCTGTCGGCCGGGTCGAACAGCCTGAGCGGGGTCCTCCCGATGAGCTGCCATCCTCCCGGGCTTGCTATGCTGTAGACTCCGGTTTGTTTTCCGGCGATGCCCACGCTGCCTGCCGGGATGACCGTGCGGGGCGCGGCGAGCCGCGGAGTTTCCAGCGTTTCGTCAAGCCCGCCGAAATATCCGAAACCGGGAGTGAAACCGAGCATGTAGCAGTAGTAATCCCGCGCCGTGTGACGCGCGATCACCTCGTCGGGGGATAATCCCGTGTGACGCGAGACGTTTGGCATATCGGGCCCGAACTCTCCGCCGTAAACCACGGGCATCATGAGAACGCGGCGTGAAAATTCCGCGGACTTCGAAAGGTCCGGTATCATGTCCCCGATCATCGCCTCCAGTTTCGCGCGGGAGATTATGACCGGGTCGTGGTGGACGGATAGAGACCGGTATGCCGGGACTAGGTCCCTTATCCCGTTTACGTTCAATGCCCCCAGTTTCTTCCTCAGGTCCTGAAGCATAATATTGGCGGTCATCTCTATGCTGTCGGAAAACTCGACCGCAAAACAGCTGTCCCCCGCGCCGAGAAATTTCGGCTGATCGTACATCGCGTCTCCTCCGGAATTTTCCTGAAATTACATAGATTATTTATTATTATAACTCCCCTCGGCGCAAAAGCAAAAAAACCGATATGCGGTTATAATGCAGGCAGATTTTTTGTCACAGGAGGTGTTTATTTTGCTGGAGGACGAACTTATAGATTTTGTGAGAGCGATAGTGGGAATAAGAAGTTTTTCCGATCGAGAAGGGGAGATAGCCCATTTCATTCTCGGCAGGATGGAATACCTTGGGTACGACGAAGCGTTCATAGACAGCGCGGGCAGTGTAGTGGGCAGGGTGGGGCGCGGCGGTCGGGCCATCCTGTTCGACTCTCATATGGACACGGTAGGGGTGGAGGATGAGGACGAATGGACGCATCCTCCCTTCGGAGGAGAAATAGCGGACGGGAGGCTCTACGGCAGAGGAGCGGCCGACATGAAATCCGCGCTGGGGGCGTCACTCTACGCGGCGGCGGCCGCAAAAAGAAAGGGACTGACCGAGGACGTCTCGGTGTACGTCACCTGCACCGTCTGCGAGGAATTCTGCGATGGCGTCAGCCTGGAGCTTTTGATGGAAGAGACCGGCGTCAGACCCGATTACGTCGTCATCTGCGAGCCGTCGGACAACACGATAACCCTGGGACACAAGGGCAAGTTCCAGGCGTCAGTGACTACCCGCGGGGTCTCGGCCCACGGTTCGGCCCCGGAAAAGGGGGTCAACGCGGTCTACGAAATGGCGAAGATAATAAAAAAAACGGAGGAGCTCAACGATCATCTGTCGGCCTCCGGCGCGGAGCACGGGACCATCGTGCTGTCCGGCATATCTTCTGTAAGCGCGTCTCTCAATGCGGTTCCCAGCGAGTGCAGTATATACCTGGACAGGCGTCTTATTCCCGGGGAGACCGAGGGCGACGCGGCCGCGGAACTGGACTCCCTGATAGAAGGGCACAGGGCTTCGTGGGAGCCCGGGACGCTTCGCAGGCGCAGCTGGAAGGGAAGGGAACTGACGTATACCCCATCGCACGAAGCCTGGAGGATATCGCCGGATCATGAACTGACCGGCATCCTGCGCGAGGCGTATACGGATACTTTCGGGAGCGCTCCATCGAGGTACGATTTCTGGGATTTCAGCACTAACGCGGTGACTCCGGTGAAATTGGGCATACCGACGATAGGCTTCGGCCCGGGGGAGTACAAATTGGCCCACATGCGGGACGAAAACTGCGAGCTGCGGAAGATAACGGGTGCGTGCAGGTTTTATACATCAGTGATAGGTAAGTTCGCCGGTGCGTGATCCAGCGTTTTTTGATTCTGGCACAAGACTTTCGGAGGGCACGCGCTTGATTTTAGTTTCGTGCTCCTGCATGATACAGTTCGGAATGAAAGGGACATGGATATGAAAAATTATGCCGTTACTATAGCCCGTGAGTACGGTTCCGGGGGAAGATTGATCGGCAGGGAGCTTGCCAGGGAACTCGGCTGTTCTTTTTACGATAAGGAAATTATTTCTTTGGCCGCTAAGGAGAGCGGGCTTCACGAGGAATTTATCGAGACGATGGAAAACCGCCGCGTCTCCGGTTTTCTGTATAACCTTTATATGACCTATCACGAGCTGCCGATTCCGGAGCAGGTGTTCATAGCTCAGTCGAAGGTGATAAAGGATACCGCGGATAAGGAGTCCTGCGTCATAATAGGCAGATGCGCCGATTACGTGCTGGCCGAACGGAAGAACTGCGTCAAAATTTTTATCCACGCTCCGCTGGAGCTGAGGATAACTATAGTGCGCGACCGATACCACGAAGGCTCGGGAGAATTGAGCGGGTTCATCCGGAAACAGGACAAGGACCGGGCGTCGTATTACAGCTTCTTCACTCATCAGAAGTGGGGGCGCGCCCAGAACTACAATATATGTCTTGACAGCAGCATAGGGATCGAGGCTTCCGTAACTCTGCTGAAAAAATTCGTCGAAGAGTTCACGAAGCGATAGATTTATGGAAATATCACGTGATACCCTCACCGAAAACAAGATGGGCGTGATGCCCGTCCACAAACTGCTGCTCAACATCTCGGTCCCGATGGTGATATCGATGATAGTTCAGGCCCTCTATAACGTGGTGGACAGCATCTTTGTGGCCCAGATAGGAGAAAACGCCCTCACCGCCGTATCACTCGCCTTTCCGATCCAGGGCCTGATGATAGGGGTCGGAGTCGGGACGGGGGTCGGAGTGAACTCCTTTCTGTCCAGAAGCCTGGGCGAGAAGAACTCCGCGAACGCCAGCAAATCGGCGCTGCACGGCATTTTTCTCGCATGGGTAAGCTGCGCCGTCTTTATGTTCGTCGGTTTCTTCCTGACCGACGCGTTTTTCCGGTCTCAGACCGACATAGAGGAGATAGTCCGCTGCGGAAACGACTATCTGTTTGTCGTATGCGCGTTTTCTTTCGGCGTGTTCAATCAGATAATGCTGGAACGCCTGCTCATATCCACCGGGAAGACGTTTTATTCCATGGTCTCCCAGTCAGTCGGAGCCGTCACCAATATCCTGCTCGACCCGGTCATGATTTTTGGGCTCTTCGGGTTTCCCAGGATGGAAGTGACCGGCGCGGCGCTTGCCACTGTCATAGGGCAGACTGTGAGCGCCGTTATAGCTCTGACGTTCAACCTGCGGATAAATCACGAAATATCGCTCAAGGTCAAAGGTTTCCGCCCCAGCTTCGGGATGATAGGGAGGATCTACTCGGTGGCTCTGCCGTCCATATTGATGTCGTCGCTGGGCTCGATAATGATCTACGGCCTGAACAGGATACTGATTTCATTCACCGCCACCGCGACCGCGGTCTTCGGGGTTTACTTCAAGCTCCAGAGTTTCATTTTCATGCCGATATTCGGGCTCAACAACGGCATGGTCCCGATAATAGCCTACAATTACGGCGCCAGGAAGCGCGAAAGGATAGTAAATACCATAAAACTGGCTATGATATACGCCGTCGGCATCATGCTGCTGGGCACCGCGGTGTTTCAGATATTTCCACGCGAGCTGCTGGCGATGTTCAACGCAACCCCCGACATGCTGGCGCTCGGCATCCCGGCGCTCCGGATAATCAGCGCGCACTTTTTCTTCGCCGCCTTCTGCATAGTCTCCCTGTCCGTTTTTCAGGCGCTGGGCAATGGGGTCGAAAGCCTTATCGTGGTGCTTTCGCGCCAGATATTCCTGCTTCTGCCCATAGCGTGGCTGTTATCGCTGACGGGCGACGTCAACGCGATATGGTGGTCGTTCCCGATCACGGAGTTCATAACGCTGCTCTTATGCGCGGCGCTTATAAAACGGGTGCACGACAAAAAAGTGAGTATGCTCTGATACGCGGTTTTCCTTTCGTTCTATCCAGCCTCACTATAGAGCGCAGGCGTTTCTCGAGAAATAAGCGGGCCGTTATTGCGGCGAGGCATGAAACTGGCGGAGGAGGTGGGAGCCGATTTATTCGTGTAATCTGTTGATATTCCCTCTCTCTGTACCACGTACATCAAATTACGTGTACGAATTTTGTACGGTAGTTTATATCACTCCTTTCGCTTCGGCAAGGGGAGTATGTCA
>JAISWP010000035.1 GCA_031271065.1 Synergistaceae bacterium | reverse complement strand
ATAATGAATTGCATGGACGCCCCCGCCCGTCCGCACGCGTTTCGTAATGACACCGCCGTGGAATAATTTAATTGCAACGGCGCGCCCCCGCGTCCCGTATGACATGGTCGTGGAATAATTTAATTGCAACGGCCCGCCCCCGCGTTTCGTATGACATGGTCGTGGAATAATGAATTGTAGGGGCGCGCACTGCGCGTCCGGCCCCTCCCTTCGCCGCCGTACGCGCCGAAAGACGGGAACTCGCCGTCCCACACCGCGCTGCGGTAACGGACGGGGTCGGTATCGCCCTCCGTACTGAACATCAGGATCGTCGAATCTCTTCCCAGCTTCAGCGCCTCACGGAATCCCGGCGCGTGTCCGCCCATTATGAACGCCAAAAGACCGGCGGTGACCGCTCCTGACTCCCCCGAACGGATGAAAGGGTCTCCGGTGAGCGGATTGCCCAGCATCCTCATTCCGCGAGCCGACACATAGTCGGGGCAGGATACGAAAGCCGAGGCGTGATCCCGCAGTATTCCGAACGCCGCGGGGTTGGGCTCGCCGCACGCAAGGCCCGCCATTATCGTATCGAGGTCCCCTGTCACAATGTGCGGATTTCCGTCACCCGCTGACGCGGAACGGTAGAAACAGGCAGCCTTGCTGGCTTCCGCCACCACGACTCTGGGGCACGACCCGCCGAAGCGCGCGCGGAAGAAACCCTGCACGGCCCCCGCGTATGAACCCACGCCGGCCTGGACGAATACGTGCGTGGGTTCCGGGGCGCCCGAGGCGTGAAGCTGCTCCATCGCTTCGCACGGCATAGTCCCGTAGCCCTGCATTATCCACATAGGGATATCCTCGCAACCGGTCCGCGAGGTGTCCTGCACTACGACCCATCCATTCTTTTCGGCTTCGGCGGCGGCTATCCGCACAGATTCATCGTAATTGACATCCAGTATCGTGACATGTGCCCCCTCGGCGGCTATCGCGTCGTAACGCCGCCTCGACGATCCCTTCGGCATATAGATGACGGCGTTCTGACGCAGTATGCGCGCCGTCCAGGCCACCGCTCTGCCGTGGTTCCCGTCCGTCGCGGACGCGAAAGTGACCTCGCCCAGAGCGTCCCGCACCGCGTCCCCGATCAGCGTCTCATACGACAGTTCGGATATCTCCTTCCCCAGCCGGGACGAGAGGTATTTCGCTATCGCGTAGGAGGCCCCGAGCGCCTTGAACGCGTTGAGGCCGAAGCGGTACGATTCGTCCTTGATGTAGATCCCCCTGACGCCGAGCATCTCCGCCAGATGCGGCAGGCTCCAAAGAGGCGTCGGTCCGTACCCCGGTACGGTGGAGTGAAATCTGCGGGCGGCCTCCGTTTCGTCCTCTCCGAACGCGGACACGTCCGCCGCGTGGTCCCTGAAATACTTCGTCCCCTCGTTCAGTATCCAAAGGACCTTTTCGTCCCGGTCCATTCCGCTGTCTTTATTCATAAAGTTTTTCCCTCCCCCTCCCCCTCTTATTTCAGGTATTTATATAATACGCCTGCCTGTTTTGATGTCAATCGGCCGCGCAGCGCCGTATTCTGTCACATCCCAAATCCGCAGGTCAGAGAAACTAAAGATTTTTGTTTGGATCGTATAGATCGAATCGATCGTTCTTTTTCATAATCAATGATAACCGCGGAGTTGCTTCATGAAACAAAATTTGCGATAATGAATTGAAATTTTCGAGATAAACGATGCGGAAAACCATATAACGGAAAAGGAATGAATCTTATGGATGTCATGAAATGTTTCCAGAGAGCGCAATGCAGCCGGGAGTATTTTTTAAAGCATGGGTATTGAAACTAAAATAAACGACCGTTTCAGGGGCGTGCGGGGCGGTTTATTCGAGAGCGTCGCTAAAGCCGACGTCGGCGAGGGAGCTTCGAATTTTGCGGCGCGGGGCGGAGAGATAATGGCGTGGGCGGACCCCTTCTACCCCGACCCCTCATTGCCGCGCTCCGTCAAGGAAACACTGCTGAAGGCCATAGAGGATGGATATGCCGCCCATTACACAGCTCCGATAGGGATGCCCCAACTGAGAGAAACGATAGCGCGCGTGGTATCGAAACGTACGGGGATCCCGATAAACCCGAACCGCAACGTCATAGTCACGCCCGGCTCCGACAGCGGGCTCATCTACTCCATGATGCCTTTTATCTCCGACGGTGACGAAGTGCTCGTCCCCGACCCCAGCTATCCGAGCAACTTCATGAACCCGAAACTCCTTGGAGGGAAGGCTGTTCCAGTCCCTCTCTCGTTTAAAGACAATTACCAGCCAAAAATCGAGGAGTTCAAAACGCGGATGTCCGACAGGACGAAAATGGTGCTCATAACGCACCCGAACAACCCTACTACCACCGTATTCAGGAGGGAAAATCTGGAAATCCTCTGCGAATTCATAGTCGAAAATGACCTCATACTCGTCTCGGATCAGGCTTTCGAGGACCACGTCTTCGACGGGGTGGAATTCGTCAGCCCATGCACCCTCCCGGGCATGTGGGAACGGACGCTGACCGTATGCTCTATTTCAAAGGGGATCGGCCTGAGCGGTCTCAGGATAGGGTATATCGTCTCGGATGACCGGATCATGGACACGCTTTACGGCGGCGCGGTGAATATCCTCGGCGCCGCCTGCACGCTGTCGTCGTTAGCCGCCGTAACGGCGCTGGAGGACGATACTCACCTCGCGCGGAACTTCGAGAAGCTCGAGGCCAGGAGGAGGGCCGCGCACAGGATATTTAGCTCGACGCCAGGCGTCCGGACGGCAATGAGCGAAAGCGGCATACTGAGCTGGCTCGACGTGAGCGCCCTGGGAACGAGTGAAGAGGTCGCGGACAGGATAAAACGCGGCGCCAATATCCTGGTCAACCCCGGTTCACAGTACGGAGCGCAGGGCGAGGGCTTTATCCGTGTAGTCACAGCCTGCTTCACGGAGGAGTCTGACGCGCTGCTGCGTTTCGAGAGAATAAGCGCCGTGCTTGCGCAGATAGCGGCGGAACGCGGCATAGCGTGACCGGGGCCCAGCGCAAAACGCCCCGAAGTTTTCAAGGTAGTTTCGTTCGAATATATCTCAAACCTCGCACACAGAAAATGAGTTTGGGTTATAATCAGTAACGCATCGCGGTAAGCAAGAAGAGAGGTCCGTATATGGCGAGGTACATTCTCCACCGTCTGCTGATGATGGCGCCGGTTCTGCTGGGAGTCATGGTGATAGTCTTTACAATAATGTATATGACGCCGGGAGATCCGGCCCGGATGATACTGGGAGAGGGAGCGAAACCCGAAGCGGTGGCGCAGGTGCGCGGGGAGCTGGGGCTCGATGATTCTTATGTCGTTCAGCTCTTCAGGTACGTGAAGAATGTCATTACGCGCTTTGACTTCGGCATGTCATACAATACCCGCAAACCGGTGATAAGCGAGCTGCTCACGCGATTTCCCACTACCTTGAAACTCGCGGTGCTCAGCGTTTCCATTTCCGTGCTCCTGGGGGTCTCGACAGGCATCATCTCGGCCACGCGGCAGTATTCGATTTTCGACAAACTGGCCACCTCCGCGGCTCTGATCGGCGTATCCATGCCCACCTTCTGGGCCGGGCTGATGTACGTCATCATCTTCTCCGTTTTTCTGGGGTGGCTTCCCGCCTCCGGGTCCTATGGCTGGCGGTATTGGATACTTCCCTCCTTTACGCTCGGCACCCACAGCGCCGCCACGATCATGCGGATGACCCGGTCAAGTATGCTCGAGGTCATAAGGCAGGACTACATACGCACCGCCAGAGCAAAGGGACAGAAAGAGTGGGCGGTCATACTCGTCCACGCGATGAGAAACGCCATGATCCCGGTCGTCACCGTGGCCGGACTGCAGTTTGGAGTGCTTTTGGGAGGGTCGATATTGATAGAGTCTGTGTTTGCGATACCAGGGACCGGAAAGTACATCATCGACAGCATAAAGAGCCGGGACAACCCGGTAGTGCAGGGCGGAGTCCTGCTCCTGGCCCTCTCCTTCAGCCTGGTGAACCTCGCCGTGGACATTTTGTACGGTTTCATCGACCCTAGAATCAAATCGCGTTTTAAGTCGGAATGACGATATTGTCCGCACAAAACCGCAAAGTTAACAGGAAAACCGGTTTTTGGAGCGACGCGTGGAAACGCCTGCGGCGAAACAGGGCGGCGATGTTTTCCCTGGTCGTCCTGACGCTGCTGGTGATAAGCGCCGTCTTTGCGGGCGCCATAGCGCCCTACTCATACAGCGCGCAGGATTATGACAACCTGTTCCAGCCGCCGAGCCCCGCGCATCCGTTCGGCACGGACAACTTCGGGCGCGACATCCTGTCCAGGATAATATACGGAAGCCGGATATCGCTCCTCGTCGGGTTTTCCTCCATCATAACGGCCATTATCGCCGGCGGCATACTGGGGGCCGTTTCAGGGTATTACGGAAACAAGATAGACAACTCCATCATGAGGGTGATGGACATTCTCATGGCCATTCCGGGAATGCTCCTCGCCATCTCACTCGCGGCCACGCTCAAGCCGGGGCTGATAAACATGGTCATAGCAATAGCCATAGCCGACATTCCGGGGTATTCACGCGTCGTCCGCGCGTCGGTGCTTACGATAAAGGGGCAGGAGTACATAGAGGCGGCGCAGTGCATAGGCGCTTCGGACAGGCGCATAATCTTCAGGCACGTTCTGCCCAACTGCATGGCGCCTATAATAGTCCAGGCGACGCTTGGCATGGCGGGCGCCATACTCTCAGCCTCGTCGCTGAGTTTCCTGGGGCTCGGCATACAGCCGCCGACTCCCGAGTGGGGTTCCATGCTTGCCAGCGCGCGTCAGTACATCCGCGAATACTGGCACATGACGGCTTTCCCGGGACTTGCGATAGTCATCACGATATTCGCGCTCAATATTCTCGGGGACGGTCTGCGCGACGCGCTCGACCCAAGGTTCAGGCGTTAGAGAGTTAGAGAGTTATCAGGTGGAAAAAGATACGATCCTGGAGATCAGGAACCTTACCGTAGATTACAACTCCGATTTCGGGACAGTACACGCGCTGAACTCTCTTACGCTGTCCATGAAACGGGGGGAGAGCCTTGGCTTCGTCGGCGAGACCGGAGCGGGAAAGACAACGACCGCGCTCGAAATAATGGGGCTCATACCTTATCCGGCGGGAGTGACGAAATCGGGGGAAATTCTCTTCGAGGGGCAGGATCTCCTCAAGATGGGCAAAAGCAGGCTCCGTTCGATAAGGGGCGAGAAAATATCCATGATCTTCCAGGATCCGATGACGTCCCTAAACCCTGTCATGACCGTAGGCGACCAGATAGCCGAGAGTTTCAGGATACACGAAAAGACGAGCCGCTCCGCGGCCGCCCAGAAGGCCGCGCGGATCTTGGAGATGGTGGGCATACCGGACGAGCGGTACGGGGAGTATCCGCACCAGTTCTCGGGGGGCATGAAACAGCGCGTCGTAATAGCGATCGCCCTCTCC
>JAISWP010000028.1 GCA_031271065.1 Synergistaceae bacterium | reverse complement strand
GCGATAACGGACAGGTTCTTGCTGAAGTCCTCTATTTTTCCGACGCTTGCCGATTGATCCTGCGTCGTCCGGGCGATGCCCTTCGCGGCGCCCAGCGTCTTGGAGCAGATATTGCCCAGTTCCCCGGCTGCATCCTGGACGACCCGGCTCGAATCGGAAAGTTCGTTCGCGACGGAGGTGATTTTCCGAATTTCCTGGTCGAGCTCCCTGATGTCGGAGATGATTTTTTCCAGCACCTCGCTGTTTTGCGTGGCGGCGGCCACGCCCTTTTCCGATTCGGTCACTCCGACGTTCATCAGGTCCACCGTGCTGTCCGCGTCCTGCTGGAGCTCGAGGATCTCCAGCGTGATCCTTTCCGTCGCCTGACGGGACTGCTCCGCCAGTTTCCGGACTTCCTCCGCCACTACCGCGAAGCCGCGTCCCTGCTCGCCGGCTCGAGCCGCCTCGATGGCCGCGTTGAGCGCCAGAAGGTTGGTCTGAGCGGAAATGCCGCTGATGAGTTCCACGATCTCGTTGATCTTTTTAAATTTTTCTCCCAGGTTTTTCACAGCCTCGGCGGTTTTTTTCGTGGTCTCGGAAATATGGTCCATCTGAACTATAGCTCCGCTCAGAGATCTGCTCCCTTCCTCCGCCACGGCGGAGGTCTGGACGGATTTGCCGGATATTCTGGCACTGCCGGACGCGACGTCCTCGATGCCGGCGCCGATCTCGCCGATCGCCCTGGTCATATTTTCGACGGCGTGCATCTGCGTCTGCGCGTCCTTCGCGATTTCCTCGGCTGAATCCGCCGCTTCCCGGGCGGCCCGGGCCGACTGCTCTGAGTTCTCAAGCAGCACGCCGCTTGTGCCGAATAGATCTTCGGCGGACTTGTTGAGCTGTTTGAGGAGCCCGGCGAGATTTTCCGCCATATCTTTCATGGACTTCCTGAGCTTGCCTATCTCGTCCTGACGCGAGTCTCCCTCGATTTTAACGGCAAAATTGCCCTGCGCCACCTCGGCGGACAGCTCGCTCAGTTCCAGGATAGGTTTCACAAACCGCTTTGTGTAAGCGAAAGTGAGACACAGCACCACGAATGAAAGAGCCAGAAAACCGCAGATGGTATAAACGATCAGGCGGTCGATGAAAGCCCGCGCTTCCTTCTGCCAATTCGCGATCTGAGCGTCGATCGCGGCGTTCCAGTCCTCGGTCCAGAAGCCGGTCCCGATGACCCACTTCCAGGGTTTGTATTCGATGGAATAGCCGATTTTTTGTTTGCCCGCGGATTCGCCCGGTTTTTCGTAGAAAAATTCCGTGAAATCTCCTCCGCGCATCCCCGATTCGATGATCGCGCGGATCATCTCCATATTGTTGGCGTCGAGCGCCTTTATGCGGTTTTTCCCCTCTATCTGCGGAGTGATGGGATGCAGGATGTTGTTCCCGTCCGTCTCGTCGATCCAGAAATAATTTCCCCCCTGCAGCGCCTTATTGTCCGTGTCGTACCGTATGACCCTGATTTGCTCTTTTGCCTGTCTCTGCGCCTCTTCCAGAGAGAGATTCCCGTCTTTTACCTGTTTGTCGAAATACTCGAAAAGCGACGAGAAGGCGACGGTGATGTTCTTCATGCTTTCCTTCTGCACGTCGAAGAGAGACTGTCTGGTATAGCGCAGGTTCTGCTCGTAGTTCGCCCGTATCTCGTAAATCTGGAACGCTACGGCGAAAATCATCACCGCCGCCAGAATGGCGGCTATGGCGAACGTCAATTTGTATCGTAAACTCATATCGATATTCCTCCCGCTTTACACGACTTGAAATTTGGCGCTGCGGGACGGAACCTCGCCGTCCCAAAGCACGGATCCCTGAAAAATGTTACATAAGTTAAAGTGATTATCATTTATATACTTTATCATATTATGTCTCTTTTTTTTACAAGTTCACAGCAAGCCGGCATACCTGCGGTGCCTGAGTTCCGATTTTGCCAGGTCCCGCGTCCCTGTTTCCGTTCGATTGTTAAATGTGTATTTTTTACCTTGCCTATGTAAAAACCCAATGATTCCGTCTGTCCGCGCATTTTTCAAACCTGTTCTGCGGCACGGCGGACACGTATAATTACCTTGACTCAATATTATATGGGACTATAATAATGTTATTGTCCTTACTTTAATACATGGAGTAATATAAAAATATAATGACTGTTCTTGCTTTAACTCGGGAGAATGTAAGAATATCAATGGTTTTACTGTTTTTATCTTAATAAAGAATATCTAATGATAAGTATAGGCGATGAATAGGTGTGGGCAGAGATATAACGCAGGACAACCGGATATACTACAGCAAAAACACCATCGGGCGGAGCGTGTCCGGTTATATGGCGCTGCCGCGCGTCAGGGACCTCCTGCGGTCGGCGGTGGAGTATCCCTTGGTGCTGGTGACGGCGGGGGCGGGATACGGCAAGACGCGGGCCGTGCACTCGTTTCTGGAGCAATACAGCGCCGCGACCACCTGGATACAGCTCTCCGAGAGAGACAACGCCGGGGCTAGGTTCTGGGAGAATTTCGTCCACACGATCTCGCTTTACGACAAACGAACGGCCTCACGGCTCGATGAGTGCGGTTTCCCGGACACGGAAGAAAAATTCGGGCGCTGCCTCGAGATCCGGGAGGACGCGATTCCCGTAAACGAAAAGTATGTGACGGTTTTCGACGATTTTCACCTCATCAGGGACTCTTCGGTCCTTCGTTTCGTCGAGATGTCCGTCAACTCTCCGTCCTCGAGCCGCACTACCGTCATCATCTCCCGGGCCGAACCGGAAATAAATACCGTAAGTCTGCTGTCGAAGGGCCTTGTCGTGAGGATAAGCGAGGATGATCTGTGCTTCACTGAGGCGGAGATGGCCGAATATTTCGGCGCGATGGGGGTCTTGCTGTCGGCGGAAAGCGCGAAAGCGATTTACGGTGACACCGGAGGCTGGGCTTTCGCGGTGAACCTGATGGGTCTGTCTCTGCTGAAAGGAAGGTTCGAGGGCAGCGCGAGATCGGCTGTGAAGGCGAATGTCTTCAAGCTCATCGAGAACGAGGTGTTCCACAATATCTCGGAGCGGCTGCAGCGCTTTTTAGTTAAACTTTCCCTCATAGACCATCTGGCGGACGGACTGGTCAGGACGCTCGCCGGGGACGGCTCGCTCGTCGAAGAACTGCAGCGCGTGAGCTCGTTTGTGAGATACGACCCCTATCTCGACGCGTATCTCATCCACCACCTCTTTCTGGATTACCTGAAGGGGAAGCAGGGGACCCTAACGGACGAGGAAAAGCGCGATACCTACCGGAAGTCGGCCCGCTGGTGCGAGCAGAACGATTACAAAATGGACGTCATCTCCTATTATGAGAAGGTGGAGGATTACGACGCCATAATAACCATCATATCGAAGGTCTCGATAATAGTCTCGGCCGATCTTGCGAAGTTCGCACTGGATATATACGCGAAGTGCCCCAAGGAGAAGCTGGAACAGTTTGCCCGGTATCACACCCATCATCTGAGACTTTTGATAAGCCTGGGCCGTTTCAGCGAGGCGATGGCGGAAGCCCGCGAAAAAGTGGAGCGCTTCGAGCATCTTCCCCCGTGCGAGTACAACAACCGGGTTCTGTGCGGGGCGTACAGGGCCATCAGCGTCATCGGCTGGATGACCCTTCCTGAGACGGACCGCTGCGATTTCGACGTCTATATGGAGCGGGCGAACCATTATTACGAACTGAGCCCCTTCAGATCAAACGCTGTCCTGAACAGCTGTCACATGGGGCCTTGGGCCTCGATGGTCGGCACGCCGCGCAAGGGGGCGATGGAGGAGTATCTGGAAGCGCTGGAGCGTACGGTCCCTCACTCGGCCAGCGCCTTTGACGGCAGCATGTACGGCATGGACGATCTGGCCAAAGGAGAACTCTTTTTCTTCAAGGGCGATATGAAAAACGCCGGCAGGTTCGTGATCCGGGCGTACTACAAGGCTGTGGAGCGAAATCAGCACGAGATAAGGAACAGGGCGGTGTTTTATCTGCTGCGGGCGGGCGTGGCTCAGGGGGATA
>JAISWP010000012.1 GCA_031271065.1 Synergistaceae bacterium | reverse complement strand
GAGCATAATATCCAACCTGGCCGAGTCATACAGAAGGATACGCAACACCGCCCGCTTCCTTCTGGCAAACCTGAACGGATTCGTCCCCGAACGCGACCTCATTCCCCACTCCGAGCTGTCCGAAGTCGACCAGTACGTGCTGCTCAGGCTCGCCTCCATCATTGACGACGCGAAAGCCAGCTTCGACGCGTACGAGTTCCACCTGCCGATGTTCAAGATACATCAATTCTGCGACAACGAGCTTTCGGCATTCTACATCGACATCTCCAAAGAGAAGCTCTACGCGGACAGGGAGGATTCGCATCCCAGGAGATGCGCCCGTTCCGTGATGTGGGAAGTCTTATCCTCCCTCACCTCTATGATAGCGCCGGTTCTCTGTTTCACCGCAGAGGAGATATGGCAGGAGATGCGAGGCATGGACCCGTCGCTGCCGGAGAGCGTTCACCTCTCGGAGTGGCCGGACGTATCCAGGGAAGGGATGGACGCCGGAGTCACGCCAAGGTGGGACCGGGTGATGGAGGCCCGCGGCGCCGTCACCCGCGCTCTTGAAACGGCTCGCTCTCAGGGGATAATAGGACACGCGCTGGACGCGTCGGTATGGGCCGTGTTCGGCAGTGACTACGCGGATATAGACTATGTCACGGAGTCCGAATGGGAGACCATAACGATAGTCTCCGGTTTCAAAAAGAGCGCCTCGCCGCTCGAAGCCGACGTGACTTACGAGGACGCGCTCACCGGCATAACGGTGGGAGTCGGCAGAAGCAGGGACGCCAAGTGTCCGAGATGCTGGAAGCACCGTCCCGAGGTCGGGGAGAAAGAGGTCTGCGATCGCTGTGCCGACGCCCTTGAACACATGCGGGGATGACGGCGGAGAACTTGCCGAATACCTTTCGGAGGCCGGGATAGAGAACCTCCCGGCCTCCGCTTCGTGTTCCCTCCTGATCTCGCCGGAACTGTCCGGGCACCGATTGGATTACGAAGTGTCAAGGGAATTCGGCGTCAGCAGGGCATACGCGCAGCGTCTGATCAAAAGCGCTCTCGTAAGGTCTGCGGGCGGGCGCAGGGTGAAACCCTCCCTCAAAACCGAGGAGGGGGAACGTTATGAAGTCGAGCTCCCTCCGCCGGAAAAGCTGGACCTGGAGCCGGAGGATGTTCCGTTCGGCGTCGTATATGCCGACGATGACATAATCGTAATCGACAAACCGGCCGGCGTCGTCGTACATCCGGCCCCGGGACATTTCCGCGGCACTCTGGTGCACGGACTGCTCTACCGATACCCGGAATTCGGAAACATGAACGGGGTGACGCGCCCCGGCATCGTGCACAGGCTCGACGCCACGACGTCGGGGCTCATGGTAGTTGCCCGCAGCGGGCTGGCGATGGAAAAGCTGTACGGAGAATTTCAGGCGCGCAGGGTGGAAAAATCGTACCTTTTCCTTTGCTGCGGACTGCCGAAGGACAAACGGGCTCGGATAAACCTGCCGATAGGACGTGACGTCAGCGGCAGAAAGATGACGGTGAGAGAGGACGGACGCATGTCGGTTACCGAATACGAACTGCTGTGGAGCAGGGGGGAATACAGCTTCGGCAGATGCGTCATACTGACGGGTCGCACTCACCAGATAAGGGTCCACATGAAAGCCATAGGCTGCCCTCTCGTGGGAGACGCTCTTTACGCCCCGTCACGGGAAAGCCCGTTTCCCGGACCGAGGGTGTTCCTTCACGCGTGGAAACTGTCGTTTGCCCACCCGGCCACCGGGGAGAAAATATCATTCCGGAGTTTCATTCCGGACGATCTCAAGAGCGTCCTGACCGGCATCGTTCGACGTCCAGCCACAGAGAAGAGTCCGTCCTGACTGTTTTAAATTCCTTATACGTGACGTTGGCAGGCCCCGCTCCCTGTATGGCCCTGACATGTCTGCGCTCCGTATAGTCCACGTTTACCCCCGAGGCGGCGTGTGACAGGCTGTGACGTACCGCGCATGAAGCCGCCGCATCTGCCATGAAAGAGAAAGAACCGCCGTCCGGAGGCGAGCTGAAACGCAGTATGACGTGGGCGCCTGGGACATTCCTCGCATGAAACCATATATCGCCGCCTTTGGCCAGCTTGAACGTGACGTATCGATTGCCCCGGGCCGACAGCCCGTAGAAGATGACCGCCCCGTGGTCCGGGAATTCGATCCTCCTGTGGGGAGGAATGTCTGCAGACGCTTCTCCGCCCCGTCCGCCCTTTTTTTTCGAAACTTTCGGATCGAGCTCCCGAAGCATCATGGCGAGGGTGTTCCAGTCGTCGTTGATCTCTAGCATCGCTCGCTGCTCGCGCAGCTCGTCTTTTTTCTGATAAAGCGGCGGCAGAATTTTCCGAGCCGCTTCGACCGCCGACTTCTTCCTTCTGTATTTGGCAAACCTCGCTTCGGCATTCGAAGATGGGTTTTTATCGGGATCGAGGATCACTTTCAGTTCCACAGGTCCCTCGCTGGTCCACTCCGTGAGCAGGGCGGATGAAGCGCGGGGGGGGATCATGTGCGAGCAGGCCAGTATGAGAGTTCCTTCGCGTTTCAGCCGCTCGACTTCTCCTCTGTCGGAGACCAGAGCGGCATACTCCCCGATCTTCCTGTCATTGGCGCGCTCGATTACGTCGAGACGGGACGATATCTTTTTCCTGCACGAATCCACCCGCCTGCCGATGATCCCCGACACGACCGCAGGGCGGGCGGCGGCGAGCGAATCGCCGGACGGGCTCACCGCACTCCCCGGTATCTTTATCGGGCATACGGTCAGATAATTCCGGGGTTTATGTAAAAACTGATACGCCGCCTCCCCCGACGGGTTTTTATAAAATTCGACGGCGGCGGCAAGTTCCCGCGGCGGCAGTTCTTTGAGCGCCGTTATCAGCGGTTTGCCCAGCCCCCGTATACAGTCCAGCCTTTCATTTATATCAGGCGCCCTTTCGTCGAAATCCTCGATCAAGACGCCGTCCAGATCAGGCGGAGCCGAGTAAGGGCTCCCGGGTATTATGGTTCTGTACCTGTTTGAGTCCGGCAGGATGTGTTTAGCCGCCTCTATGACCCTGCCGGCTTCGTCCGCGACGATGATATTGCTGTATCGTCCGCATGGCTCGAATATGATGCTGCGCTCCTGAAAAAAACCGGCCCCGATGACGCGCCGGAAGTCGATTTTGAGTACTCTGTCGCTATAGAGCCGCGCGGCTTTGAAAAGCTCCGACCCTGCTATATGCGAACGAACCGCGTCAAGAAGCGGAGGACGGGAGGAAGCCGCCTCCTCGAGGGTTCTCGCCTCGCCCGGCAGGACGAGGCAAAGGCCGTAATACTCAGGATCCCAGGAAAAAAACAGGGAACGATCTCTCGAAAAAGCCAGCGCGAGCCATGAATCGCCGGCCGACGCGCGGCGGACCTTGTTCCGCTCAAATTCACGCGATATGTCCATTGCCTGCATAAGCACCAACTCGGGACCCAACGCCAAAACAACCGCCTCCAGACGTACAGCGGGAGAAACGTACCAGAAAAAATCAACCTTGACAAGACAATAACCCATGATAGAATTGAGCACGTGCCATTTGGGGCTGTAGCGCAGCTGGGAGCGCGCCTCCCTCGCACGGAGGAGGCCGTGGGTTCGAATCCCATCAGCTCCACCAGAGGTATCCACGACTTAATTGTAAAAAGTCGTAAAAATATTCCCCGACAAGAGGCGTTTCCTGTATTGGAGACGCCTCTTGTCGTTGTTTGTCGCCCGAAAATAATGGAGTCAGACATAGAAACCCAAAGTTGCAAGACAACGAAAAATAATTCGCGTACAAAAAGAAATGCCCCGCCAGTGCGCCCGGTGCGCCTGACAACTCATTTCTTTCCTAACATTCCCAATCCTAATTGCATGAGCGAATTTTATTCAAGTGCGCCTGCAA
>JAISWP010000262.1 GCA_031271065.1 Synergistaceae bacterium | reverse complement strand
TGTCCTTCGAGTATCCGAAATCCCTCAAGGCGTCAGCGTCAACTGACTCGAAGTAATACGTGGTGACGTCATAAAACGCCACCGACATATCTCTTCCCACGAGGCCCTTCGCCATTTTCGACAGGTGACGTTCCAGCGCCGGCTTCTCGCCGTCAAGGAAATCGAGGGCCCTGTAGGCCTGCTCAAGAGGCACTTCCCCGTCCTCAAAGTTTACGTACCGTCCCTGCGCCGCGCACGCCCGCGCTTTCGACGACGGCGCCGTCAGCCGCGACTGCACGAGCATTTTCACCGCGTTGGCCACGTCAAAGGTTATCTTCGTGTCGGCCTTCCTGCGGCAGTCGAGGAATCCGTCCAGCTTCACGTCCGACATGACCGCGTCGTACACCAGGCACCCGTAGTTTCTGACGCGGAAGCCGCCTTCCGGCTGTCTGGAAAGCGCGTTCAGGGTGGATTCGAGGGCGAGCGCCGTTTTGGCCTCCGAGTCTTTTTTCAGGCTTTCGCGAATTTCACTGAGCGCGTCGGGGCGGTTTTTAGTCAGGGACGCCACGCTGCCCAGATTCTTGATGACGTTGATCTTCGCCTTTCCCGTCGTTTTGTCCCTGTAGGACTCGACGATCCTGGCGTACTGGTTTCCCCTGCAGTTGTAAACTTGAAGGCTTGCCATGGTTTTGCCTCCCCGGATGATTTCCCCTGATTATATCATATATATTTCCTATATACAATAGCAAAATCGTAAAAACATAAAAAAACGGCCCCGGAAGGCCGTTTGCGTACTCTTTATTTTTATCATTCTGTTAAAGTCAGGAAAAAAGAGCGGCCTTGGCCGGCCGCTCTTTTTTTATTTTTCAAGCCGTAAAGGACGCGCTACGCCAGGTTTTTCTCCAATCGGGCGAGTTCTTCCCTGAGTTTATGCGGGAGCTTGTCTCCGAACTTCGCGTAGAATTCATGTATGCCTCTGGCTTCTTCCCTCCAAAGCTCCGTGTCCACCGACAGCAGGTTTTTCAGGGTATCGAGGGAGACGTCCAGCCCCTCGCGGTTTATGTCTTCGGGCCTTGGCAGGTATCCGATCGGGCTTTCTGCCGCGTCGGCCTCGCCGAACGCCCGGTTTATTATCCACTCCAGCACCCGCATGTTCTCGCCGTATCCGGGCCAGATGAAACTGCCGTTCTCATCGGTGCGGAACCAGTTTACGTTGAAAATTTTGGGGGGATTGGGTATGCGCCTGCCCATTTCGAACCAATGGGCGAAGTAGTCCCCCATGTGATAGCCGCAGAAGGGAAGCATGGCCATCGGGTCGCGCCGCACCACGCCGACGGCGCCGGAGGCAGCGGCCGTGGTCTCGCTGGCCATTATGGAGCCCACGAACACTCCGTGGTCCCAGTCCCGCGACTGATAGACCAGCGGGGCCGTCCTGGCCCTGCGTCCTCCGAATACCAGGGCCGATATCGGCACGCCCTGAGGCGCTTCGAATTCGCTGGATATGCAGGGGCACTGATTTGCCGGAGCGGTGAAGCGGCTGTTGGGATGAGCGCCCTTTGAACCGTCGGCGCAGTCCCATTTCTCGCCCTTCCAGTTGAGGGCGTTCTTCGGGGGGTTCTTGTCCAGCCCCTCCCACCACACCGTATTGTCGTCCAGGTTGTGAACCACGTTCGTGAAAATGGTGTTCGCGCGGCAGGACAGCAGCGCGTTGGGGTTGGACTTCATGTTCGTGCCGGGGGCCACACCGAAAAATCCCGCCTCCGGGTTGACCGCCCACAGCCTGCCGTCCGGGCCTATGCGGAGCCAGGCTATGTCGTCGCCCACGCACCAGACCTTGTATCCCTTGTTCCTGTAGACGTCCGGCGGAATCAGCATGGCGAGATTGGTCTTGCCGCAGGCGGAGGGGAAGGCCGCCGCGAGATAGCGTATCTCTCCCTTCGGGTTCTCGATGCCCAGGATGAGCATGTGCTCCGCCATCCACCCCTCTTTCCAGCCCAGGTAGGAGGCTATGCGCAGCGCGAAACACTTCTTGCCCAAAAGCACGTTGCCGCCGTAGCCGGAGTTTATCGACCATATCGCGTTGTCCTCCGGAAACTGGACTATGTAACGGTTTTCCTCGTCTATATCCGCTTTGGCATGCAGGCCCTTCGTGAAATCCGCCGGGTTCAGGCTGGCGTCCAGGCACTTGATGACCCGCGCGCCTATGCGCGTCATGATCGCCATGTTGAGCACGACATATATGGAATCGGTCAGTTCTATCCCGAACTTGGCGAAGGGGGACTCGGGAACCGTCATCGAGAACGGTATGACGTACATTGTGCGTCCCTTCATGGCGCCGTCGTAAAGTTTGCGCAGCCTTGCGTACATCTCGGCCGGGTCCGTCCAGTTGTTCGTGGGACCCGCGTCCCCCTCCCTGCGGGAGCAGATGAACGTGCGGTGCTCCACTCGGGCGACGTCGTTGACGGCGGTGCGGTGCAGGAAACATCCGGGGAGTTTATCGGGGTCGAGGGCTATTATCTCGCCGGCGGCGAGGCTTTCGCCGCGAAGGGCGTCCAGCTGCTCTTCGGAGCCGTCTATCCAGACTATTTTGTCCGGCTTCGTCATGGAAGCCATTTCATCCACCCAGGCATTCACAGCTTTGTTGTCGGTTAAAGACAATGCGAACATCCTTTCTTTGGGAAAAATTTTATAAACGTAAGACGCGGCCGGCCCGATGTTTCCAAGGGGACTTCGGACGTACCGCGGCGCGGCCCGGGATACAAGGTCCGCGATCCCGATATATTATACTGCTATAAGCGGAAAATCACACGATTTCTATAAAACGCCGCGATGATGAAAAGCGCGGGCTTCCGCGCCTCAGGACCTCCCTGTCTGGCGCCGGGAAGGGATGCGGCAGAACTTTTTTAGCGCGCAGTTTTGCGCGGGAAGCCGCTCGCTCTTTTGGTGTTCCTACGCGAAATGCTGATTTTCATTTAGTCTTAAATACAGAGTTGCTTTGGGGAAAAACGAGGATAATACAAAGCGCAAGGTTTTGTCTCTGTTCCGCGTTTAGGTTTTTGCAAAACGGTTTTGAACAGATAACTGCCTCGGAAATGAGGCGATTATTGTAACTAATGAGAATCGTTCTGCTAAATAAGAAGAAATTTCGAACGTCATTTAACGTTTACCTATTGACAATAACGCGGAACAATGATAAAAATACACGCATAAAATTTGTCGGTCTGGAACTGCCGCGAATTTTACCGGGAAAAAATCCCTATTTTTGTAAGGGTGATTTGTTTCGCCGGTTTTAAGTACCTTTAAAAGCCAATTCATAATATCCCTTCAACTTCCTTTCAGTGCCCTTCGGGCGGACGGTGACCCGGTTGCAGTTCTCAGCCGGGTCGCCCGTTTTACAGTGACAATGGCCGTTACGTTAGCCTCTGTTACGGACTAGATCCGCGTCTTTGCGTTCAAGCGTATGCGTTATAATGATTTACGCGTATACCTGTGCGGACAAACTGGAAAAATCACGAGCGGAGGGATATATCATGAGAAGCGGCAGCGCCGCCATAGCGGTTTTCACAGGGACGGGCAATACGCTCCTTGCCGCCGGTATGCTGGCCGAGGCGCTGAGGTCTTTGGGGCGCAGCGCGGTCTTATGCCCGATGGAACACGGCGTCCTGTCTTTGCCGAAGGAGAGGGCTCTGGGGATCGCCGCCCCTGTCGCCTGTTTTTCGACATATCCGGCAGTGTGGCGTTTTATCGACTCCCTTCCTCCCGGAAACGGCCGCGAGGTCTTTCTGCTCGCCACAATGGGGGGAGCGGGGTGCGGGATGGAGGGCCCAATCCGCGCCTCGGTCGCTGGAAAGGGATATGAGCCGATAGGGTCGCTCATCGTGACGATGCCGGGCAATTACGGAAAGACGAAAATAGACGAGAGGAATAACAGGACACTCATAGATGGCGCCGCGGAGAAAATCAAAAAATACGCCGAGTCTTTGACAGGCGGTTCTGCCGTGTGGGGACGGGGCGTGCCGGGGGTGTCGCGGTTTTTCGCGTCGCTCGCCCACGGGAGGAAACCGTGGGACACATTTTACAGATTTTTCCCCCTGACCGTGGACCGCGAGTCCTGCACCGGATGCTCCGTCTGCCGGGAACTGTGCCCGGAAGGAAACATAACGATGGAGAAAGGACGCGCCGCGATAGGCCGCAGATGCCAGTCCTGCCAGCGCTGCTCGGCTTTCTGTCCGGCAGGCGCGGTGAAAGTCCCGGGCAGAAACTACGTCCCGTACCGCGAGGTCGAACTGGAATCTATTCTGCGGCTCACAAAAGCGGGGGAGTGACGAGAGGGCCGCAAACACGCAAAGTTTTGGATATTGTGTTATTATGATTGGCATCGTTAATATGGTGGATTCTCCGCTCCGTCCCAGTGACAAAATGGCTGGGGGGTACTATTGTTTATTTTAGTAATCTTTAGTTTTTAATTATGCTGGGAGGTGTCAGAAACGATGGATTTATATCTTGCGCCATTTGCAGGAAAAACCTATAATCCCTCGCAGGCAGGCAGGCAGGCAGGCAGGCAGGCAGGCAGGCAGGCAGGCATCTTTTGTAAATTTTAGTCTCCCTCCTTAAGTACACAGATACCCTCACTTATTTCTGGTTTTTCGATAGTTCCAGTGTCCCTATCCCTGTTCAGATGGATGGCCGTGCGTAAATTTCTGCCGTCATTGCCGTCGGTCTGCCGGCAATGTTTTCTGACACGTGTATCTGTGCGGTTTTGGGGGATTCGCACCGGCGGGCGCGAATGTGAGACGTAAAACAAAGGGAGGTCCTTACTGCGATGAGACGTTATAGATTTGCGGAGATATTCATGTTGGCATTCGCGCTGCTGCCGCTTCTGGCCGCCGCGGCTCGGGGAGAATATTTTGATTATCAGTTTGATACCAATGATTATGTGTTTCTGGATCACTTGACGTTTTCGTACATAGTCGACGGTAAAACAGATTACAAGACAGAAACTCCGTTTTTCTTTTGTATGACCTCAGAGGTCAATGTGCCAAGCAGCGGTGTCCCAAAACCTTCTTCCGGGACGGTGACGTTCAACTCCAGCAAAGAGGTCGATCTGTATTACCGCGACAACGGGGGTGACGTCCACCAGATGGTTGAAGGTTTAAACGGATCTAAAATTTTCAAGGTCGCCGCCGATCTCGATAAGGATTACAGAGCCAGGGTGATATACGACGAGGGTACGGATGGTAATAGTTTTGAAGTCCAGTTCAGAGGAAACGCGGAGGCTGGGCTATCTGGACAACAGGTTTCCTTTGATAATGTCGGAGGTGTTTCAGAAAGCGACAGCTTTCCAATTATCCGTTCGACAGAGTATCAAATGGAGACTTGTGCGCCGTTTAT
>JAISWP010000249.1 GCA_031271065.1 Synergistaceae bacterium | reverse complement strand
GTGGTGGCCCACCTCGCGAACATGAGGGTCGGCACCCACAGCACGAAGGACCGCTCGGACGTGCGGGGCGGCGGACGCAAACCCTGGAGGCAGAAGCACACCGGCAGGGCCCGCGCCGGCAGCAACCGCTCTCCGGTGTGGGTAGGCGGCGGAGTGGCCCACGGGCCGCATCCCAGGGATTATCATCAGAAGGTGAACAGGAAAGTTCGCCGGATAGCCTTGAGAAGCGCTCTCACTCTGAAGGTTCAGGAGAACAATATGATAGTGGTCGACAAGTTCGACCTGGCGGCTCCGAAGACCAGAGAGATGATCAGATTCCTCGATTCCGCCGGCGCTGCCGCCAAGCCTCTCTTTCTGCTTCACGAGAGCAATGGTCCCGTGATCAAATCGGCGTCCAACATACCGGGCGCGTCGGTTCTGCACGTGGACAGCATAAACGTTTACGACATCCTGAACCACGTCAAGCTCATCGCCACTCCGGAAGCGGTCCGGAAAATCGAGGAGGTGTTCGCATGATCGCGGCTGCCCACGACGTAATCATCCGTCCGATAATCACGGAGAAAACAAGCAGGATGATGTCGCAGAACAAATACACCTTCGAGGTGCTTCGGAGCGCCGGCAAGATAGATATCCGGCGCGCGGTGGAAGAGGTGTTCAAGGTCAAGGTCTCGGGCGTGCACACCATAAACGTGCATTCGAAGCCCAAAAGAATGGGCCGTTTCACCGGACGCTCGCGCTCGTGGAAAAAGGCCATAGTCACCCTCATCGAGGGACAGCGCATCGAGTTCTTCGACGGCGCCGGGATTTAAGGGGGGAAGGGGCAAATGGGCATTAAAAAATATCGTCCTACCACGCCGGGCCGCCGTTTCATGACAACTCCCGATTTCGCGGAGATCACGAAATCCACGCCGGAACGCAGTCTCACGGAGTCGCTCAAATCGAACGCCGGACGCAACAACACCGGGCGTATCACGATGCGGCACCGCGGCGGCGGCGCGCGCAGGATATACAGGATAATAGACTTCAAGCGCGACAAGGTCGGAGTGCCCGGGCGCATCGCGTCGATAGAGTACGATCCTAACCGTTCGGCCCGCATCGCCCTGGTGAATTACAAAGACGGCGAGAAGCGCTACATACTGGCGCCCAACGGGCTTGGCGTCGGCGACGAGATCATGGCGGGACCGGGCTCCGACATCAAGCCGGGCAACGCCCTCAAGCTGAAGGATATACCGGACGGTACGGTCATTCACAACCTGGAGTTCGAGCCCGGGAGAGGCGCGGTGGCAGTGCGTTCCGCGGGCGTTTCCGCGCAGATCATGGCCAAGGAGGGGAAATACGCTTTCGTGCGTATGCCCTCCAGCGAATTGCGCCTCGTTCTCCTCGAGTGCACCGCCGCTATCGGTCAGGTCGGCAACGAGGAACATGAGAACATCGTCGGCGGCAAGGCGGGGCGTACCCGCTGGAAGGGGCGCAGGCCTCACGTGCGCGGCATGGTGATGAATCCGGTAGACCATCCTATGGGCGGGGGAGAGGGCCGCAGCAAATCCCACAAGCATCCCGTCTCACCCTGGGGCACGCCCGCCAAGGGTTACAGGACCCGTAAACGCAAGCCTTCGGATAAGTTCATAGTCCGCAGGCGCAGCAAGTAGAGTTTTAGGAGGATTATCGCATGGCTCGCTCTTTAAAAAAGGGACCATATGTAGACGCCAAACTCTTGAAACGCATTGAGGACATGAACGAGACCGGCAAAAAACGGGTCATCAAGTCTTGGGCAAGGCGTTCAAGCATCACGCCCGAAATGATCGGGCACACTATCGCCGTACATAACGGAAAGATCCATATACCCGTGTACATAAGCGACAACATGATCGGACACAAGCTCGGCGAGTTCTCGCCGACGCGGAGGTTCGGCGGTCACGCGGGTCAGGAACGTTCCTCCAGGGTCAAGAAGTAGGGGGGATGCAGATGGAATCCAAAGAAGCGAAAGCAACTGCCTGGCAGGTTCGCATTTCGACCGACAAGGCGCGTCAGGTACTGGAACTCATCAGGGGCAGGAAGGCGTCGGACGCCTTGGCGATCCTGAAGTTCACGCCCAACAGGGGCGCCAGGTACATCGAGAAAACGCTGAAAAGCGCTCTCGCTAACGCCGAGCATAACCTGGGGCTCGACCTTGACAGACTGTTCGTCGTGAGCGCCACTGCCGACCAGGGGTCTTACATGAGGCGTTTCCGCCCGGTTTCCCATGGCCGCGCGCATCCGTTCAGGCATCACACCAGTCACATCACTGTCAAAGTGGCAGAGAAATAAGGGAGGGCTGAACAGTGGGTCAGAAGGTTCACCCGGTAGGTTATCGTCTCGGAGTTATATACGATTGGGAATCCCGTTGGTACGCTAACGGCCGCAATTACGCGAAATATCTGCACGCCGATCTGAAACTCCGCGATTGGCTGAAAAAACGCTGGTCCAACGCGGGAATCAGCAGGATAGAGATAGAGCGCATAGGCAACGTCATGCGGTTTACCGTCTTCACTGCCCGCCCGGGAGTCGTCATAGGCAAGGGCGGCACCGAGATACAGTCGATACGGGACGAGCTTCAGTCTATGACCGGGAGCAGGATAATGATCAACATACAGGAGGTCAAAACCCCGGACAGCGAGTCTCAGGTAGTCGCCGAGGGCGTGGCCTCCGCTTTGGAGCGCAGGATCAGCTTCAGAAGGGCCATGAAACAGGCCATCTTCAGGGCTATGAAAAGCGGCGCCAAAGGCATCAAGATACAGTGTTCCGGCCGTTTGGGCGGAGCTGAGATCGCGCGTACCGAGTGGTATCTGGAAGGGCAGCTTCCCCTCTCGACACTCCGCGCGGACATCAATTACGGTTTCGCCGAGGCCAGCACCATATACGGAGTTATAGGCGTCAAGGTGTGGATATATAAGGGCGAGATGCTCGAACGCCCGCTGATCCTCGACTCCGAACAGGCCCAGGCGGCAAAGGGCAGGAGGTAGCGGACAATGCTGTCCCCTAAGAGAGTCAAATATCGCAAACCGCATCTGACGCCCCTTCGCGGCATATCGAAGGGCGCGACGAAGATAGACTTCGGCGAGTACGGGCTTCAGGCCCTCGAGAACGGCTGGATAACAGCCCGTCAGATAGAAGCGGTCCGCGTGGCCATATCCCGCAAGATGAAAAAGGGCGGAAAGATATGGATACGTATATTCCCGGATCGCCCTGTGACGGAGAAGCCTCTTGAAACCCGTATGGGCAAAGGAAAGGGAAACGTCGAGTATTGGACCGCGGCTGTAAAGCGCGGCCGTGTGATGTTCGAGATAGAGGGCGTTCCGCGCGACGTGGCGGAGGCCGCTTTCCGCACGGCGTCCTTCAAACTCCCCATCAAGGTCAAGATGCTGGCGAGAGAGGGAGTGACTGGCTGACATGGATCCCAAGGCACTTCGTGAACTCACGGTGGACGAACTGCGCGACAAGCATCGCCAGTTCAGGGAAGAACTATTTAATTTGAGGTTTCAGAACGCGATAGGACAGCTTGGCAATACGAGCCGAATCAAGGAAGTCCGCCGCACGATAGCGCGGGTCCTCACTGTGCTGCAGGAGAAGGAAAACGCAGCGCGGCGGACGGGAGTAAGGGGGTAATTTCGGGTGGAGGAAAGAATTCCTCATCGTAAAGTAAGGACGGGTATAGTGGTGAGCGACAAGATGGACAAGACGGTAGTCGTCCGCGTCGACAGAATGTCTAAACACCCCCTTTACGGGAAACCCGTTCTCCGCGTGAAAAAGTACATGGCCCACGACGAAACCAACGAGTGCCGTCCCGGCGACCGCATCCAGATAGAGGAGACGCGTCCGCTGAGCCGTCACAAGAGGTGGCGCGTTGCGCAGATAATAGAGCGCGCGCCGGTTCTCGGAGCGGAGACCGATGGGGAGGATGCGTCGGAATGATCCAGCTGCGCACAGTGCTCAATGTGGCGGATAACTCCGGCGCCAAGAAGATCCTCTGCATTCAGGTGAAGGGCGGTTCATTCCGCAGGGTCGGTTCGGTGGGAGACGTCATAGTGGCTTCCGTCAAGGAAGCCATACCGAACAGCAACGTGAACAAGGGGGACGTCATCAAAGCGGTTATAGTCAGGACGAAGAAGGAAGTCCGCCGCAAGGACGGCTCCTACGTCAGGTTCGACGATAACGCCGCGGTTCTGATAGACAACAACGGCGACCCGAAGGGTACCCGTATCTTCGGCCCCATCGCCAGGGAACTGAGGGAAAAGCGTTATACGCGCATAGTCTCCCTCGCGCCCGAAGTAGTGTAAGGGAGGCGGGTATCATGCCTAAAATGAGACTTCGCAAGGGTGACCGCGTGTATATAATTTCGGGCAAGGACAAAGGCAAAGAGGGCAATATTCTGCGCCGCGACTTGTCCCGCGAGCTTATAGTCGTGGAAAACGTAAACATGGTGACAAAGAGCACCCGCCCCACCCAGAAGAATCCGCGCGGCGGCCTTATCAGGATGGAGGCCCCCGTGAACGCTTCGAAGGCGATGCTCGTCTGTCCGACATGCGGAAAGCCCACGAGGGTCGGCCGCGCTTTTCTCGACAACGGGAAAAAAGTCCGTCTGTGCAAAAAGTGCGGCGAGATAATCGACAAGGCATAGGGGGCTGGACGAAGATGATTCCGCGTCTTTTGGAAAAATACAAGAATGAGGTCGCGCCGAGGCTGAAAAACCAGTTCGAGTACACGAGCCCTATGCAGATACCTAATTTGGTCAAGATCGTCGTCAACATAGGGGTCAGCGAGGCCAAAGTGGATATGAAGCAGATGGATGCGTCGATAAACGAACTCGCCGCGATAACCGGGCAGCGGCCCATGATGAAACGCGCCCGCAGGTCCGTGGCCGGTTTCAAGGTCCGCGAGGGTATGCCGGTGGCATGTTGTGTCACGCTCCGCTCCGTCAGGATGTGGGAGTTCGCCGACAGGCTCATCTCCATCGCTCTTCCCAGAATCAAGGACTTCCAGGGAGTGGCCCGGAGGGGTTTCGACGGGAGAGGCAACTACAACCTGGGTCTGCGGGAACAGCTTCTCTTTCCAGAGATCGAATACGACAAGATCATGCGTATGCGCGGCATGAATATATCGTTTGTGACGAGCGCCCCCACCGACGAAGAGGCTTACGCGCTTCTCGCCGAACTGGGGATGCCTTTCGCGAAGTAGGGAGGAGAGAGAAGATGGCGCGCAAGAGTCTTGAAAACAAGGCGGCTAAGGAGCCGAAGTTCAAGGTAAGACGTTACAACCGCTGCCCGCTGTGCGGTCGCCCGCGCGGATATATGCGGATGGTCAATATGTGCCGCTGCTGCTTCAGGAGCCTGGCACGCGAGGGAAAGATCCCCGGCGTTGTCAAGTCGAGCTGGTAGAGCGGGAAGGGAGTGTAAACAGGGATGCATGTCACAGATCCTGTAGCGGATATGCTTACTCGCATTCGCAATGCGAACACCGTCTATCACGAGATGGTGGACATGCCCATGAGTAAGCTGCGTCTGGAAATAGCGCGTATACTCAAGGACGAGGGCTATATCCGCAATTATAAAACGGTAACGGATCCAAAGATGCCCGTACAGACTCTGCGTGTGTACATGAGCTACGGATCGGGGCGCGAGAGGGTCATCCAGGGTTTGCGCCGGATAAGCAAGCCGGGGCGCCGCATCTGCGTCCGCAGGGAGGACGTGCCCAAGGTGATGGGCGGTCTTGGAATCGCGCTGATTTCGACGTCGAGCGGCCTGATGACCGACGCGGAGGCCCGCAGACGCGGTCTCGGCGGCGAAGTCATCTGCTACGTCTGGTAGGAGGAAGAGATATGTCTCGTATCGGACGCAAACCGATAGCCATTCCGGAGGGCGTGGACGTCAAAATAGAGAGCAGAGAGGTCACGGTCAAAGGCGCTAAGGGGACGCTGAAATTCGGCATACTCCCCGTAATCGGCGTGGCCGTGGAAGACGGCAAGATAACCGTCACCCGCGCCGACGAAGAAAAGAGCAGCCGGGCCGCGCACGGGATGACCAGGGCCATTCTGAACAATATGATAACCGGCGTCAGCAGGGGGTTTGAGAAGAACCTCGAAATAATCGGCGTAGGTTACAGGGCTCAGATGCAGGGCAGAAACCTCGTCATGTCCCTGGGTTTCTCTCACCCGGTCGAGGTGACGCCTCCGGACGGCATAGAGCTTGCGGTGGACGGCCCGACGAAAGTGGCGGTCCGCGGCATCGACAAGCAGCTGGTGGGTCAGGTCGCGGCGGACATAAGGGCCTACAGGCCGCCGGAGCCCTACAAGGGCAAGGGCATCCGCTACTCGGGCGAGTATGTTATCCGCAAGGCCGGCAAGGCCGGCGGCAAATAAATCTCGAGGTGATAAGGATTGATACATAATCGCAGCCGCAACGAAATGCGAGTACATCGTCACCGCCGTCTGCGCAAGCACCTCGCCGGTACGGGCGACCGTCCCAGGCTGTCGGTGTTTCGCAGTCTGAAGCACATTTACGCGCAGGTAGTGGACGATGAAGCGGGGCGCACGTTGGTCTCCGCGTCAACTTTGGACAAATCGCTCGCCGATTCCCTCAAAAACGGCGCGGATACGGAGGCGGCGAAAGTGGTGGGCCGTCTCGTAGCCGAGAGGGCTATCGCGAAGGGTATCACCACGGTGGTGTTCGATCGCGGCGGCCATATATTTCTGGGCCGCGTGAAGGCGCTCGCCGACGCCGCGCGCGAAACCGGCCTGAAATTCTAGGGAGGGAAAAATTTGGCAAGCCAGAAAGAGACTCAGTCTAAAAACTACAGCGCCCGCGGTATGGAGCTCACCGAGCGTGTGGTGTCTATCAACCGGGTGAGCAAGGTCGTCAAGGGCGGCAAACGCTTCCGCTTCTCCGTCCTCGTGGTGGTCGGCGACGGCATCGACCAGGTCGGTATAGGGATGGGCAAGGCGCGCGAAATTTCCGAGGCCGTGCGCAAAGGCATAGATCACGCCAAGAAGAACATGGTCGACATGAAGAAGTCCGGAAACACGATCCCTCATCCGATCCAGGGCAAGTTCGGAGCCGCGGAGGTTCTGATCAGGCCGGCCGCGCCGGGCACCGGCGTCATCGCGGGAGCCGTGGTGCGGGCCATCATGGAGCTGGGCGGGATCAAGGACGTTCTCACGAAGGTCATCGGCCGTACGTCGAACCCGATAAACGTAGCGCACGCCACCTTCGAAGCGGTACGGGGCCTCCGCACGGCCGAGGAAGTCCGCAGGCTGCGCGGGCGCGACTCGCTCGTCTCCGCGTAGGGGGATGTGTTATGGCTAAGATAAAGGTCACTTTGAAGAAAAGCACCATAGGCCGTCCCGATATACAGGGAAGGACAGTGAGGGCGCTCGGACTGCATCGCATCGGCGAGACCGTGGAACATGACGACACGCCGCAGGTGCGGGGGATGGTGCGAAGCGTCATCCATCTCGTAGAGTGGACGCAGAGCGGGCAGGAAGGGGTGAATGGGCATGAATCTTCATGAACTTTCCCCGGTCCCCGGTTCGAGGCGCAAATCGAAACGCCTCGGCATGGGGGTCGGCAGCGGCACCGGAAAGACCGCGGGCAAAGGTCACAAGGGCCAGAAAGCCCGTGCCGGGCGGAGCGTATCCCTCCGTTTCGAGGGAGGGCAGATGCCTATGTCCCGGAGAATACCGAAGCGCGGTTTCAGCAATTTCCGTTTCGCTAAAAATTACGAAATTGTCAATGTAAGCGCATTGGAGGACAAGTTCGACGCCGGCATGACTATAACGATCGAAGATCTGAAGGAGCGGGGACTCGTCAGTGGTTCCCATCCTGTCAAGATACTCGGCGGCGGTGACCTCTCGAAGAGTTTTACCGTGACAGCCAACGCTTTCAGTGCTTCCGCCAGGGGCAAGATCGAAGCCGCGGGCGGTAAATCAGAGGTGATCTGAAGTGATCGACGGATTCCGGGACGCATTTCGTCTGCCGGATTTAAAGAGGCGAATCCTGTTTGTGGTCGGCGCTCTTTTTATTTTCAGGCTGGGGGCGCACATACCGACGCCCGGAATAGACCCGGACGCGATGGCGGGGCTGTTCGGCAGCGGCTCCGGATTCCTCGGCATCCTGGATCTCTTTGCCGGAGGCGCGCTCAGAAACTTCAGCATCTTCGCTCTGGGCGTGGGTCCCTATATCAACTCGAGCATAGTCATGCAGCTCATGGCGGTGATTTTCCCCGCTCTCGAAAAGATGCAGAAAGAGGGCGAGGAGGGCCGTAAAAAGATAACACAGTACACCAGGTACGGCACCATATTTTTCGCCCTCGTGCAGGCCATAGGCATGACTACCTGGCTTCGCAGCGTCGGAGTGTTCGGAGGGGGCAGGTTCCTGACGGCCGTGGCTGTGACTGCCGTGACCACCGGAGCCATAGTGGTGATGTGGCTGGGCGAAGTCATGTCCGACCACGGGATAGGCAACGGGACCTCCATGCTCATATACGCCGGTATAGTGGCCCGCCTTCCGGAGGCCGTGATCGGCACCGCGCGGGACGTATTCGTACACCGCCAGATCAACCCGATAGTAGCTCTGATCGCTCTTGTGATCATCGTCGGCGTGATAGTGGGCTGTATCTACCTCCAGGAGGGGCAGCGCAGGCTTCCGGTACAGTACGCGAAGCGTATGGTGGGCAACAAGGTCTACGGGGGGCAGAGCACGTTCATTCCTCTGCGGGTGAACACGTCCGGCGTCATCCCGATAATCTTCGCGTCGTCCGTACTGCTCTTTCCGTACACGATAGCGAGTTTCTTCGAGGGCGGGACCGCGGACATCATCAAGCAGGCTTTTTCTCCGAGCGCTTCGATTCGGTACTCGTGGGTCTACTTTGCGCTGTATATCCTGCTCATAGTTTTTTTCGCGTATTTCTACACGGCAGTTGTCTTTAACCCCAGCGATCTGTCGAACAACATGAAGAAATACGGAGGTTTCATTCTGGGCATCAGGCCCGGGAAACCGACGACCGAGTATATCGAGAAGGTCATGAACAGGATAACGCTCGGGGGGGCGATAGCTCTCGCCGTTATCGCGCTCGTACCGAACTTCATGTCGAGAGTGCTCGTGATCGAAACATTTTATTTCGGCGGAACTGCCGTTCTGATAGTCGTCGGAGTCGCTCTCGACACGATCCATCAGGTCGAGGGGCAGATGCTGATGCGCCACTACGACGGCATACTGAAGCGCCGCGGCAAGAGCGGCGGACTGCTTTAGCGGGGAAACCATGAAGATAATACTGATCGGGCCGCCGGGCGCGGGCAAAGGGACGCAGGCGGCCGCGATAAGGGAAATATATCCGGCCGCCCATATCTCGACGGGAGATCTCTTGCGGGACAACGTCCGGCGAGGCACGGTTCCGGGCCTGGAGGCCAGGCGTTACATGGACTCCGGGTCTCTGGCGCCCGACGATCTGATCATAAATATGATGAAAGACCGGCTCGCCGAGGACGACGCCAGGATCGGCTTTATCCTGGACGGATTTCCGAGAACGACCGCCCAGGCGGAGGCGCTGGACGCTATTTTGTCCTCCATGCAAACCGGGCTCGACGCGGTCCTGATGCTTGACATATCTGACGAGGACGTGGTCAGGCGGTTATCCGGCCGCCGAGTCTGCGTGTCCTGCGGCGCTATATACAACACAGTGAATCGTTCTCCCGAAAAGGAGGGCGTCTGCGACTCCTGCGGCGGCGCGGTCATCCAGAGGAACGACGATCACGAGCCGGTGATCCGCAGGCGGCTGGCGGTGTATCACGCCGATACGGCGCCCCTTACGGCGTATTACGATAAAAAGGGATTGCTCCGCAGGATCGGCGCCTCAGAGGCTCCCGACGCGGCTCTTTTGTTTTTGGAAACTCTGAAGGGCGCGATATGATAACGTTCAAGAGCCAGGACGATATAAAGCGCATGAGGCGCGCCGGCAGGATCGTCGCGGACGTACACTCCGCCATGAGGGAGATCATACGTCCGGGGATGGACACCATGACTCTGGACGAACACGCGGAGCGTATCATAGCTGCGGAATCGGCTGCGCCCTCTTTCAAGGGATACAGGGTGCGCGGCATCAGGGATCCTTTCCCAGGCGCGATATGCGTCTCCATAAACGACGAAGTGGTGCACGGCATACCGAGCCGCGGCAGGATCCTCGGCGATGGAGACATAGTCAGCGTCGACGTCGGGGCTTTTGCCGACGGGTTCCACGGCGACGCGGCTTGCACCTACGCTGTGGGGCGGATATCCCCCGAGAGGGAGAACCTGATGTCCGTCACCCTCAGAGCTTTGCATATCGGAGTCGAAACGGCCGGACCGGGCTGTACCATCGGGGATATAGGACACGCGATAGAGCAGTGGGTGCTCTCAAACGGATGCGGAGTAGTGCGGGAATATTCCGGGCACGGCATCGGGCGCAAGCTGCACGAACCGCCTCAGGTGCCGAATTACGGGCGTCCGGGTTCAGGGATTACGCTGAAGCCCGGCATGACATTCTGCATCGAGCCTATGGTTATGAGCGGGCGCGAGCCGATCCGCTCCCTGGACAACGGGTGGACTATCGTAACGCGCGACGGGTCGGACGCGGCCCACTTCGAACACGCGCTGCTCGTCACCGAGAGCGGCGTGGAAATACTTACGCCATGGGAATGAGTTGTGAACGAACGTCATTTCTCCCTGGCAGTTTGGTTGTTGTAAAACGAGGTCGTCATGCGGGTTCCGTTTTCGTGATCATCGGAATCGAAGAGAGCGCAGACGGAGGCAGGGTTCTGATAGCCGACGGGCGCAGGGTCTCGGCGAAGAAACCGAAGCGGAAAAATCTGCGGCATGTGGAGGCTGCGGGTAAGTTTTCCGCCGAGGCCGCAGAGCGACTAGCAGGGGGAAAATGTCTTGACGACGGGTGGATCGCGGAGATACTGCACCGTCTTAACGGCTAGGATTTCACGGCTTATACTCGGGGAGGTTGGTTTGTTCGAATGTCGAAAGACGACGTCATAGAGGTCAAAGGCAAGGTCGTAGAACCGCTGCCGAACGCGATGTTCAGAGTCGAACTGGAAAACGGGCACAAGGTCCTGGCCCACGTCTCGGGCAAGATGAGGATGCATTTTATACGTATACTGCCGGGTGACAGGGTTCTTATTCAGCTCACCCCGTACGATCTCACCCGCGGCAGGATAGTTTACAGATATAAATAAGGAGGTTGTCGTTGCAATGAAGGTGCGGCCGTCGGTCAAAACGATCTGCGAATATTGCAGGATCATCAAAAGGCACGGTGTCGTCAGGGTGATATGCAGCAGGAATCCGAGACATAAACAGCGTCAGGGAGCGAGGAGGTAACGGAATATGGCACGTATCGCAGGAGTGGACTTGCCGAGGGAAAAGAGAATAGAGATAGGGCTTACCTATATTTTCGGCATCGGTCTTCCGACGTCGAAGAAGATTTTGGCATCTGCCGGGATCAACCCGGATACAAGAGTGAAGAATCTGACTGACGACGAGGCGCAGAAGCTGCGCGCCGAACTCGAGAACAGCTATAAGGTAGAGGGAGATCTCCGCAGGGAGATAAGCATGAATATCAAACGTCTCATGGATATAGGCTGTTACCGCGGCCTTCGTCACCGTCTCGGGCTTCCCGTCCGAGGACAGCACACTAAGACGAACGCCCGCACGCGCAAAGGTCCGAAGCGCACAGTCGCCGGAAAGAAGAAGGTCACTAAGTAATCCGGTCTTATGAAGAACGAGGAGGAATAATCAGGTGGCAAAAAGAGTGCAGCGCAGGGGTAAAAAGAAGGAGAAGAAACACGTCTCTTACGGCGTGGCTCACATTTACTCCACATTCAACAATACTATAGTGACGCTGACGGATAAGCAGGGCAACGCGCTTTCCTGGGCTTCGGGAGGCAACGTCGGATTCAAGGGGACAAGAAAATCGACCCCCTACGCGGCCCAGATGTCGGCGGCCGCGGCGGCCAAGCTGGCGCAGGATCATGGTGTAGTAGAAATAGACGTGGTAGTCCGCGGGCCCGGGCCCGGCAGGGAATCGGCGATCCGCTCCCTTCAGGCGGCGGGGCTCCAGGTCAACGTCATACAGGACGCGACGCCAATACCGCACAACGGATGTCGTCCTCCCAAAAGACGTCGCGTGTAGTTTGTCTTAACGATAGATATTTTGGGAATTTGCGTATCAGCGTACTGTGAAAGGTGGGGGAACTTTGGATCACGCCCGCTATGAAATAATAATCGAAGAGAGTACTCCTTCGTACGGCAGGATAGTCATCGAACCGCTCGAACGGGGTTACGGCGTAACACTTGGGAATTCCCTGCGCAGGGTCCTCTTGTCCTCCATAACCGGCGCGGCGATCACCGCTATCCGGGTGGACGGCGTGCTGCACGAATTTACGACGGTGCCCGGCGTCAAGGAGGATATGATAGAGCTTCTGATGAATATAAAGCACGTTCCCGTGCGTTCGTTCTCTCCTGATTTCCGGATACTGCATCTCGACGCGGAGGGACCGAGGACCGTGACGGCGGCGGACATACAGCCCGACAGCGAAGTGGAGTTTCCGGATCCCGACGCGGTGATCT
Source organism: Synergistaceae bacterium (assembly GCA_031271065.1). Classification (GTDB taxonomy): domain Bacteria; phylum Synergistota; class Synergistia; order Synergistales; family Synergistaceae; genus JAIRKI01. The sequence goes on along the minus strand of JAISWP010000249.1, from coordinate 7,882 downwards.
GTCATCTCGGAGCCGGATCGAAGCTGTCCATGGATTTTTACATTGAGGCGGGCACGGGCTATGCGTCATTGGACAGGCCCAGACCGGTCTATCTGCCGGTGGACGCGCTTTTGGTCGACGCGATCTTCTCGCCCGCGAAGCGGGTCAAGTACGAAGTGCAGGACAAGCGTATGGGACAGAGGACGGACTACGACAGCCTGAGCCTGGAACTGTGGACCAACGGCGTGGTCAGCCCCGAGGACGCGGTTCGTCAGGCGGCGGTCATACTGAAAGATTACTTCCTGAACATCGCCCTCGCGGTCTCCCACGACGACCCAGAGCTGCAGATAGAGATAAAGGGGCTGGAGCCCGCCAAGACGCAGAAGTCATCCGCGGGGGAGTCCCAGATCAGGAATTTCATGAAGCTCGGAGATAACCCGGTCTACGCGCGTCCGGTGCGGGACCTGGAACTGTCGGTCCGCAGCGAGAACTGCCTGATGCGCGGAGGGGTGCATTTCATAGGGGAATTGATATCGCGTTCGCGCGGAGATCTTCTCAAGATAAGAAATTTGGGCAAGATATCCCTTCGGGAGATAGAGGAAAAATTGACGAAATTCGATCTCACCCTGTCGGGCGAGATCGACGACGACATCGAAGAGGACAATGCCGGCAAGAAGGAATGACTCCGGCGTTGCGCAAGTTGGGATTTGCGGCGCAAACGCCGCTTACGGCGCGCGGTGCCGGTGTTTAAAGCAAGGCGTGCACTCGCGCGGTCGATTTGTAAATAATTAGCAAAGGGGCTAACTCGAATGAGACATCGCATGAATTTGAGGCGTCTTGGACGCTACGGCTCGCACAGGCGGGCGATGCTCGGCAATCTTGCCGCCAGTCTTTTTGTGGAGGGCAGCATCGTGACCACTGTGACCAGAGCGAAGGAACTAAGGCGCGTCGCTGAACGGCTGATCACCAAGGCGAAATCCGGAACCCTCTCGGACCGCCGTCTGGTGATAGCCCGTATGCCGCACAAGGCCGCCGTCACGTCCCTTTTCAACGACATAGCTCCCCGTTACTCGGAGCGCAGCGGGGGCTATACCAGGATAGTCAAAATCGGAAACAGGGTAGGGGACGCTTCCCCGATGGCGGTAATACAGCTGGTGGAATAGTTCTGTGGGCAAAGACCCCATAATTTCCATTCGCGGGGCGGTTTACTCCTACAAGGGCGCGCCCTCCCCGGCGCTTTGCGGCGCGGACCTCGAAGTCCTGCCGGGCGAATGGGTGGCTCTGCTTGGGGCGAACGGTTCGGGGAAGTCAACGCTCGCTAAAATCTGCAACGCCCTGCTGGAACCGACGCAGGGCGATTGTTTTTCGCTGTCCATGGACTGCCGCGACCCGGCCTGCGTCCCGCTGATAAGGCAGGGCGCAGCCTTGGTATTCCAAAATCCGGACGACCAGATAGTCGCTTCGATAGTGGAGGAGGACGTGGCTTTCGGCCCCGAGAACCTCGGGTTGACGTCGGGGGAGATCAGGCGCAGGGTAGACCGCGCTCTTGAACTGACGGGACTTTCAGAGCACCGCCGCAGGGGATCTCATTCGCTCTCGGGGGGACAGAAGCAGCGTCTCGCCCTGGCCGGGGCACTGGCGCTGGAGCCGAAGGTCCTCATATTGGACGAAGCCACTTCCATGCTTGACCCCGAGGGGCGCGCCGCTCTTTTGGAGTGCCTGCGCGAGCTGAACGCGAGCGGCATGACACTGATACAGATCACACACATCATGGAGGACATCGCCCGCGCCGGACGGATAGCGGTCATGCAGTCGGGCCGTATAGTCTGGGACGGTCTTCCGGCGGACTTTTGGAGGGGAGAGTATCTGAGGTTCGGTTTCGACGAGCCCGGTGAACTGGCATTGTACCGGGAGCTTATCTCGCGGAAGATGATACCGGAGGGCACGAGGCCCATAGCTGAGGATATGGCGGAAGCCCTGTGTCTCTGACGGCCGAAAAGATAACGTATTCATATAACGAGGGAACGGCGGCCGAACGCCCGGCTTTGAGGGGGGTCTCCGTCTTTGTTGGGCGGGGCGGGTGGGTCTCTGTGGTGGGGCACACCGGCAGCGGAAAATCCACCCTGGCCCAGCATTTGAATCTGCTTTTGACCCCGAAGTCCGGGAAGATAGAGATCGACGGCAAGACGGCGGTCCCCGGTTCCTCCGGTGCCCGCGAGCTGAGGCGCAAGGTCGGGCTTGTGTTTCAGTACCCGGAGACGCAGTTTTTCGCGGAGACGGTGCGGGAGGAGATAGGTTTCGCCCCGTCGAACTGGGGCCTGAAAAAAGACGAGCTGGAAGACTGCGTCAGGGCCGCGGCCGCGGCCGCGGGACTGACGCCGGAAGTGCTTGAATCGAACCCTTTCCGTCTTTCCGGAGGACAGAGACGCCGGGTCGCCATCGCTTCGGTCATCGCCATGAAGCCGGATTATCTTGTGCTGGACGAACCTACAGCCGGGCTGGACGCGGCGGGAGTCCGCGATCTGACGCGTATGCTGAACGAAATACGCGCGGGAGGTCTCGCCGTGGTGCAGGTCACTCACGACCTGAAAAGCGCCCTCGAACACAGCGATATGATGCTGGTCCTGGAAAAAGGCAGGGAGATATACGCCGGGACCCCGGAGGAAACCGCCTCGTATCTTGCCGAACATCCGGTAAAAGGGCTCGTGCTTCCCCCTTTGGTGCGGTTTGCCGGCAGAATGCGTCAGAGCGGTTTCGACATTCCGATCATTTCCGGGATTCCCGCTATGCTCGGCGCTTTGTCCGAGGGAGCGCGGCGAATATGAAGTTCGCGGGCGGTTTTTCCATAGGTCAGTTCATCCCCGGGGAGTCCTTTGTGCACTCGCTGGACCCCAGGTGCAAGATAGCGGCCGCCTTCGTCCTGCTGGGAGGGCTTTTTGCCTCGTCCTCGCCGCCGGACTTCATTCCCTGGATACTCTGCCTGGCGGCCTGCTCCCGGGCAAGCCGCATCAGGTTCTCATCTGTACTGCGCTCCGGCAGGCCGGTGCTCTTTCTGATCGTATTCACAGTCGCGCTGAACCTCTTCTGGACCCCCGGACGAGAGATATTTCGATTAGGTTTCCTGCGGGTAACTCAGGAAGGGCTTGCCGCGGCACTGTCTATGGGGCTGCGGTTGTATCTGCTGGTGATGTTCGCAGCGATGCTGATGATGACCACGAGCCCTATGTCCTTTTCCGACGGCCTGGAACGCCTGATGTCTCCGCTTCGCAGGCTGCGTTTCCCGGTCTCCGAGATGGCCATGATGATGACGATAGCGCTTCGTTTCATCCCCACCCTGTTCGAGGAGACGGACCGGATATTGAAGGCGCAGATATCACGGGGCGCGGATTTCGAGAGCGGAGGCATATTGAAGCGGACGAGGGCCTTCATACCGGTCCTAGTGCCGCTCTTCGTGCTGGTGTTCGCCAGGGCCGAAAACCTCGCCACGGCCATGGAGTCCAGGTGCTACGTCCCCGGCGCTCCCAGGACCCGGCTCAATCCTCTCGAGTGGTCCCGCCGGGATACTGCCGCCCTGGTCTGTTCGGCTGTTTTCGTGATTTTCTCGCTGCTGTGGAACAGACACGCCGCCGCGGCGATCTCATCTTTTGTCACATGGCCCGTATAGCCCTCGAGATATCCTATGACGGCTCCCGCTTCGCCGGGTGGCAGTCGCAGCCCGGCGGAAAGGGCGTTCAAGACGCGATGGAGAACGCTCTTCGCAAGCTGGGAGAGAGCGCAAGAGTATTCGGAGCCGGGCGCACGGACGCCGGAGTACATGCCCGCGCCCAGGTCGCTCACTTCGATTCGGCGCGGGACTGGGAGCCCGGGAGGCTGGTTCTTGCGGTCAACGCCTGGCTTCCGGAATCCGTCTCAGTTATGAGGGCGCACACCGTCAGAGATACTTTCGACGCGAGGCGAAGCGCGGCGTGGCGCGAGTACCGCTACTTCATCTGGAATTCACCGGTCCTGCATCCCTATATCAGGCCTTATGTCTTCCGGCTGCCGGGAAGCCATTACAATTGGAACAGGGCGTCCGCATCCGCCGGGGCGTTCGTCGGAGAACACGATTTCCGCCTGTTCTGCCGCGCGGCGGACAGGCCGGAGAACACGGTCAGGACGGTGAGATCAGCCGCCCTTCATCGCAGGGGGAGTCTGGTAGTGTTCAGGATCGTCGCAAACGCGTATCTCACGAACATGGTTCGGATAGCGGCCGGCGGCATCCTGGACGTGGCCGCCGGAAGAAGGGGCGAGGAGTGGCTGCGGTCGCTCCTGGACGGGGGAGATGTGCCAAAAAGACCGCGGACTCTTCCCGCCTCCGGGTTATTTTTGTGGCGCGTCCTCTATGACGAGGGCGCGCTGCCCTCCCGATGAGACCGCGCCGCCGCGCCGCGGGTCATGCCCCGGCTTCGCGGCGGAGACGCTCCATCAGCCCCGGTTCCCTGATAAAGGGCCGCGCCATTCCGAAATATCCTATCTTCGTTTCGTTCAGAATCGCGTCCATTTCATGGAATTTTCTGTTGCCCCCCGTCAGTATCACGGGGACGCTGTTTTCGTTCGCGATGAACTCGGCGGCCGCCTTGAAGTAGGCGCCGCTTTTCAGCAGGTAGGGGGTCCAGTTTCCGCTCACCTCTATCGCGTCGACTCCCATCGAGGCAAGGGTTTTGGCGAGGTAATAGACGTCGTCCTCCGTCACGCCGTTTTCGATCCCGTCGCTGCTGTTGATCTTCACCCATACGGGGAAGTCGTATCCAGTCGCCCTGCGTACCGCCGAATAGGTCTCCGTTATCATCCGCGCCCTGTTTTCGACGGGGCCGCCGTATTCGTCGTTCCTGTGGTTGTAATGAGGGGTCATGAACTGGCTCAAAAGAAGGCCGTGGGCGCAGTGAAGCTGCACTCCGCAGTAGCCGGCTTCTTTCGCGCGTACGGCGGCGTCGGCGAAGCGTTTCTGGAGCAGCTTGATCTCTCCCGCCCGCATCTCTCTCGCGAGGGTCCCGGTGACGATGTTCGGCACCGAACTCGGAGCGAGGGTGACGAGCCCGCCGTTGTCGCCGGTGGCGGTGTACGAACCGATATAGGCGAGCTGTGAGATTATAGTCACGCCGTGCTTGCGGACCGCCTCCGCAAGTCTCTTGTGACCAGGGATGAATGAGTCGCTGCAGAGCGCCGTGACCGGCAGGAGTTTTTCCTCGCCGTCCACGAGCGTGGTGCCCGTTACGATCGCGCCCACGCCTCCGGAAGCTGTTTGTTCGTAATTATTTATTATGGAATCGCTGATGTATCCGTCGAACGTCCTGTCCGTCACCGCAGAGCGTATGATGCGGTTTTGAAGGGACAGACTCCCTATCCTGGTGAGGTCAAACAACTTCTTCATGCGGCGCATCCTTTCTTCCCGTCGCATAAGTATAGCAAAAAGAGGCAGTCATCGGGCGCATTGTAGATCATGCTGCGCAAGACGTTTCTATCTCACGCCGCGGGGAGGGACGCGCTCCCGCATCCTTCGGAAAACTCCGGGAGGCACGAACTCATGTATCGCTCCGCCGAACTGGAATACTTCCTTCACTCCCCGGCTCGACAGGTAGGAATATTTTGCGTCCGTCACCATGAAAAATGTCTCGGTCTCAGGCGCAAGCTGCTTGTTCATCTGAGCCAGCTGAAATTCGTACTCGAAGTCCGAGAGGGCGCGCAGTCCGCGCAGGATCACCCGGCTTCGCTCTTTGCGCATAAAGTCCACCAGAAGGCCGTCGAAGGAGAGCACCCTTACGTTGGGGATGTGGACGGCGGCCTCCCTGGCCATCATCTGCCGCTCCTCCACGCTGAACATGGAGGTCTTGCTCTCGTTTATGAGCACGGCCACTATGAGTTCGTCGAAAATAGTGGCGCCCCTCTGAGTTATGTCCAGGTGTCCGTTGGTGAAAGGATCGAACGACCCGGGATATACCGCTCTGTTCAATTTTCGCCACTCTCCGGTTTCCAGTAGAACGAGATAACTGTCTTTCCGTATATTCTATCATCCCTCGGCACGGATATATCAGCGGGAGTTTCCCTGGATGAACGCTCGAAGGCGAACACCCCTCCGGGCGCGACTATGCTCCAGTGCTCCTCGATCAGCAGAGGCAGGGTTTCAGCCCATCCCAGGAGATAGGGGGGATCAGCGAACACCACACCGAAAGACCTGCCTCCGGCGGCAAGTCTCGGCACGGCCCGCCTCACGTCGGACGCGATGCAGGAGGCTCTGTCCGCAAATCCCGATCTTTGAAACATCGCCGTTATCGCTTTCACAGCGCGCATGTCCGACTCCACGCAGAGAACGCTGCCGGCGCCAAGCGCCGCCGCTCTTGCGGCGACTCTTCCCGTACCGGCAAACAGATCGAGGAAATCAGCGCCGAGAAGGCCCCCCGACCTCAATATATTAAAGAGCGCCGACGCCGCTTTGTCCGACGTCGGCCTGATGTTTTTCGCGTTCGGCGTGATCTGCGCTCCTTTCACGACAGCACTGTCTCGAGCCTTTTCAAGACATCTCCGTAATCAAGATTGTCGATCCTTTCCCTAAGCCACTTCACCAGTTCCTCATCTTTCTCGTAGACGAAATTTTCAATTTCCCGCAGGGTCACATCCATCCCGCCGAAGTCGAAACTTCTGCAATCCTCCAGCAGGCGCCCCAGGAGTCCCAGGTCAGGGGAGTCCTTTACCGTCTTGGAGTCGTTCTGCAGGCGAACGGAAGTGACAGCCTGTATATCGGTGACCAGCTTCCTGACCGAGGCTATAAATTTCCCGTTAAGTTTCAAAACCATTTTGGAGTCGCCCCTTTTTGCCGCTTTTTCGAGCTCCTCCGCCATTTGGGCGGCGTCTTCCGCCATTATGCCGCAGCTTGCCCCTTTTATTCCGTGGACGGCCAAAGCGTATTCCTCAAGCGACTTTTCGCTCACATCCGCCAGGCCCTCAAGCAGAGGCAGTGTGTGTTTAGCGTACGAATCCAGCACCGTCAGATAATTTTTTTCTCCGTCGAAGCTGGCAATTCCCTTTTCCGCGTCGACTCCGTCTATGCTCCACTCCGGGGAGGACTGCGTTTTTGTCCTATCCGGCACAGCGCGATCGGTCGTTCCGTCCTCTCCGAGCACCCACCTGCGGAGCATCCTGTCGAGTTTCCTCACGTCTATGGGTTTGGAGATGAACGCGTTGAAACCCCTCGTGAGGAACATGTCCTCGTTGCCGACGATCGCGTTGGCGGTGAGGGCTATTATGGGGACGTTTCTGGCGTAATCAGTGCCTATTTCCTCTCTTATTATACGCACCGCCTCTATTCCGTCCACATCCGGCATCATGTGATCCATGAATATTATATCGTACCTCGGCTCCTCTCTGCGCACCGCCTCCACCGCGTCTTTTCCGCCGCTGACGCAGTGGGCGGTCAGTTTGTAGGGGGCCAGCAGGACCATGGCCACGTCCAGGTTGGTTATGACGTCGTCCACTATCAGGACCTTGGCGAACGGTATTGGGGCCCGGACGAAATCCCTGGCGGCCTGGTGCTTCATCAGGTGAAATTTTCTCAGGTCGGCGGCGGTGTTCCGGCCTATCGGCGCAGGCTCCGTGATCTTCTGAGGGATACGGACGGTGAACTTAGAGCCCAGGCCGTATTCGCTCTCTACTTTTATCTCTCCCCCCATCATGCCGACGAGGTTTTTGCATATCGACAGGCCGAGTCCGGTGCCTCCCACTCTCAGGTCTTTCGTCGTGTCGAACTGCATGTATTCGGTGAAAAGGTTCGGTATGTCCTCGCGCCTGATGCCAACGCCGGTGTCGCTTACGGAAAACGAGAGCCACGCGTCGCCGCAGTTTCGCTCGCAGGTCACGTCCAGCGAAACCG
>JAISWP010000226.1 GCA_031271065.1 Synergistaceae bacterium | reverse complement strand
CTGGGCAATATCTGCTCCAAGACGCTGGGCGCCGCGAAGGGCATCGCCCGGACGACGCAGGATCAATCGGCAAGCGTCGGAAAAATAGAGGACTTCAGCAAGAACCTGTCCGTTATCGCTGGCGATATGCAAAGCCAGGTAGCTAAATTCGCCCTGTAGCCGCTCGGCGCGTCTACCGGCAAAAAATTCCTTTGAAATTAAGTATTTCAGTGCAGTGATTTTGAAATCCGCCGGGGGATAATTTCCTGAGAATATGTTACCAAGAGGAGAGAGGCAGTTGTCCAGACCAAAAATCATCGCCCTCGTCGGAGGGATAGGCAGAGATTCCATCAATCAGAAGCTGTTCGGTTTTTTCAGGGAGGAGTCGAAGGAGCTGCTCGATTTCGACCAGTTCGGCATATCGGCTCTGCCGTATTTTTCCCAGGACCTGGAAAACGACCCGCCCCCCGAGGCGGCCGGCTTCAAAAAGCGCGTGAGGGAAAGCGACGGGGCGCTCTTTGTGACGCCGGAATACAACCGTTCATTCCCCGGCGTGCTGAAAAACGCCATAGACTGGGCTTCGCGGCCCTACGGCCAGAACCTGTGGTCCGGCAAACCGGCGTACATCATAGGCACGACGCCGGGGGCGATAGGCACCTTCGGCGCTCAGAGCCAGCTGCGCGGAGTGCTCGCTTTTCTGGACCTCAAAATAATGAATCAGCCGGAGTGCTGCTTCACATTCCCGAAGGAGCTCACAGCAGGCAGGCTCCCGGAGCCGTCGAGAGAGTTCCTGAAAATGTGCGCCGCGAAATTCGCGCAATGGGTCTCGGATAACCGCTGAAGAGATAATTTCGGTACAGGCAAGCCCCGCGTCCGGCGGGTTTGGCCTGTACCCGCCGCGAGATCATACCGGCCCGGCATTCGCATGAGGGCGGACGTGACCGCCGGACAGCTTATACGGCGGGCCCTGCGCCCCTGGATTCATCGATTTGTGTCTTTTTTGATCCGTTCCACGTCAGCCCCGCGGAGGAACTTCGGTATCTCGATCCAGACGGCGTGATAACCGAAACCGCCGTCCGTCATCTCGCTTATGGCGTCGTCCCCGCTCCATCCCTGAAACACCATCCTGTAGAGCGCCGTCACCATGCCGGTGCGGTCGGCGCCGTGCTGACAGTGGACGAGATATGGGCCGCCTTCCTCGTCTGACAGTACGCGCATCACTCGCAGCACTTCGTCCATCTCCGGGTCCCACGCGTGCATGGGCACATTGATCAGGCGCAGGCCAGTCCCGCTGACGTCGTCTCTGTGGAACGACCTCAGATTCACCACAGTGCGGACGCCCATAGCCTCCAGATTCCTGAAACCCGTCCTCGTGGGCTGGGCGCTGCGGTACAGGTTCTCCGTCACCCTGTAAAGGTTGGGGACGCCTGATAATTCGACAAAAACCGCCCGTTCGGCCCCCTCCGCGGCCGGGCGGAAAACCGCCGCGAAGAGCAGGACGGCGGCCGATATGGACAGATATCCCGCGCGGGCGCCCCGCGGCAGGCGGAACATACGCATCAGACCAGCTCCTTAGGGCAAAAACGGCTGTATCACAGTATACACCATGACACAGCCGTTCGGACAATCGACGAATATCCGCAGAACCGCGGGCTGCAGCCGTTCGGCCGCCTTCCGCTACGACGCTTTCGAGAGTTCCTTGCCGTCCAGTTTCGTGTCGCTGATGGACGAGGTGAAGCTGACTTTGCCCTTGCAGTGAGTCTGAGTCCAGGTCTTTATGGGCAGGCCCCAGACCTTGATGAAGCCGACGCTGGCGGCGTGGTCGAACGCGTCCTCCTCGGAATATGTGGCGAGGTCGTAGCGGTAAATCGCGTTCGGCGACTTCATGCCCTCCACGACCGCCTGGCCCTTGTACAGCTGGACGCGAACCACGCCGCTGACGACCTCCTGGGTCTTGCCGACGAAAGCCTGTATGGCGTCCATGAGAGGGGAGAACCAGCAGCCCTCGTAGGTCAGTTCGGAAAACTTTTTGTCGAGATCGCCCTTTACCCTCATGACATCCTTCGAGAGGGTTATCGTCTCCAAGGCCTTGTGCGCCGTTATCAGCGTGACCGCGGCCGGACACTCGTACACCTCGCGGCTCTTGAACCCGACGAGCCTGTTTTCGACCATGTCAATGCGCCCCACGCCGTGAGCGCCGGCCAATTTGTTGAGCCTCCCGATCAGCTCGATGCCGTCCATCTTACTGCCGTCCAGGGCCACTGGGACGCCCTTTTCGAACGTTATCTCGACCAAAGCCGGATCATCGGGCGCGTCCAGCGGATCGACGGTGAGACCGTAAGCCCCCTTGGGGGGCTTGTTCCAGGGGTCCTCCAGCACGCCGCACTCGCAGGACCTGCCCCAGAGGTTGTCGTCCAGGCTGTAAGGGCTCATTCTGGTAGTGGGCACCGGAACGTTGTGCTTCTCGGCGTACTCCATCTCCTCTTCCCGAGTCATGTGCCAGTCGCGGACCGGTGCCAGCACCTCTATCCCAGGGTCGAGGGCGTTAGCGCACACCTCGATTCGCACCTGGTCCTGCCCCTTGCCCGTGCAACCGTGGGCGATCGCCACCGCGCCCTCGAGGTGCGCTATATGGATGAGCGCCTGCGCTATGATAGGCCTGGAGTAAGCGGAGTTCAAAGGGTAAATTCCCTCATAAAGCGCGTTGGCCTTCAAGCCGGGCCATATAAACTTCTCGATCATCTCGCAGCGGAGGTCGAGCATGTGCGCGGTGACCGCGCCGGTCATGATGGCCTTCTCATTGATCTCGTCCATGTTGTCGGCCTGTTGGCCTACGTCCGCCGTCATCGTTACGACTTCGTAGCCCTGCTCCTTGAGCCATGGAATGGCAACCGACGTATCGAGCCCTCCGCTGTAAGCTAGGACTACCTTCCCCTTGTTTCCGGCATTTCCTGACATTGCAATTCCCTCCAGTTTTTTGGTAAATTCGTTCGTTGACAGTACAAAAAACTCGCC
>JAISWP010000133.1 GCA_031271065.1 Synergistaceae bacterium | reverse complement strand
CCGTCCGGTCCGGCGCGGGCAGTATCTCTTACAAAAGGGTGTGCAAAGACGGGCCGGTATTCGACATATCGGAGGTGGCCCTTTAATGGACATGTCGACCGATCTCTGCGGGGTCAGGCTCAAAAACCCCCTCATAGCGGCCAGCGGGACGTTCGGCTTCGGAAGGGAGTACGACGAACTCTACGATATTTCCTGCTGGGGCGGCATATCGGTCAAGGGGCTCACCAATGAGCCGAGGGCGGGAAACCCTCCGCATAGGATAGCTGAGACCGCCTCCGGTATGCTGAACAGCGTAGGGCTCCAGAACCCCGGCGCCGACGAGTTCATACGCAGTGAACTGCCGTGGCTCTCCCGCAAGGGAACTGTCGTCATAGCGAATGTGGCTGGCTCGGCAATAGAAGATTACTGCGAGGCTGTCCGCAAACTTTCGGACGCCGGCGTGGATATGATCGAGCTCAATATCTCATGTCCAAACGTCAGGCAGGGCGGCGTGCAGTTCGGCACACGCCCGGAAAGCGCCGCCGAAGTGACGGGAGCGGTCAGGAGATGCTGCGGGCGCCCCCTCATGGTAAAGCTGTCCCCCAACGTATCGGATATAACCGCCATTGCGAAGGCAGCGGAGGAAGCCGGGGCCGACGCCATAAGCCTTATCAACACATTGACCGGACTGGCGATAGACGCCAGGACAAGACGCCCGATTCTTGCCAGCGTCACGGGAGGGCTCTCGGGCCCCGCTATAAAACCCGCGGCACTCAGGATGGTCTGGCAGACCGCGAACGCGGTGAGCGTGCCCGTGGTCGGAATGGGCGGGATAGAGACGGGGATCGACGCCGCGGAGTTCTTGATAGCTGGAGCGAGGGCCGTTATGATAGGAACCGCCAATATCAGGGACCCGTACGCGGGGCCGCGCATCCTGTCCGAACTGGAGAGTTTCATGGAGGAAGAGGGGCTGTCCGGCGTGAACGAACTTGCAGGCTCCCTGAGGACGAACTGATGGGGCGCGTCCCGCAGATTCCGCGCTGGGTATTCAGAGGGAAACATAAAACAAACGATGAACGGAGGGCTTTTCATGGAACCGATCGAAGTGCTGCAAAACCTCGGAGTGCTCCGCACGGGACACTTCAAACTGACGTCTGGGCGTCACAGCGATAAATATATGCAGTGCGCGAAACTATTTGAACACCCGGCCGAGAGCGCGGACCTCTGCGCCCGCCTTGCCGGCGCTTTCAAAGGCGGCGGCGGGACTGCGGACGTGGTGGCCGGACCTGCCGTCGGCGGGATAATCATGGCCTACGAAGTGGCCCGGGCCATAGGGGTAAGATGCGTCTTCACCGAACGCGAGAACGGAGTCATGACGCTGAGGCGCGGATTTTCCGTATCCCCCGGCGAACGCGTACTGGTGGTCGAGGACGTGGTGACGACGGGCGGCTCGGTAAAAGAGGTCATAGAACTGCTGCGCGGCGCGGGAGCGGAAATAGCCGGAGTCGCTTCCATAGTGGACCGCTCGGGCGGAAAGGTCGATTTCGGCGTAAAATTCCGCTCCCTCGTCTCAATGGATATAAAGTCCTGGGACGCCGAGACCTGCCCCCTTTGCAGAGAAGGAATTCCGACAGCAAAACCCGGCAGCCGGAAGGAGTAACTTTTCCGCGGATAAAAATCGAGCAGGAGGCGTTCGATCATAGCGATTTGACATAATATACGGCATAGCGGCTTTGGAACCATCGTATTCGATAACGCCGCTCGTTTGAGGAATCAGTCCGGCCAGTATTTGGCCTATAGTGGATTTTCCGCTTCCGCTGTCACCAAAAATCCCTGCGGTTTCTCCCTCCATTATGTCCATGCAAATATCCTTTATGACCATTGGCGCGTCCCGCCTATATCGTTTCGAGATCCCGACCGCCCGCATCAGCACATTAATTCCCCGCTTTCCGCATTTGCCCGCACAATCTCCGCCTTCGGCAACGGCGCTGCGTGCCGCAGACTGCGCCCGTGCCGCCAACTCCAATCCCATGTCAAATAAAAGTAACTTTGGCTTGAAATTGGAATTATATCGATTTTTCCCTGTCACTCCGCCTTCGACAGCGGCGCCGTCATTTTCCTGAGCCAGGACCTCTCATCCTCGTCCAGGTGCGGCGAGAGGATCGAGTATGTCTTTGCGTGATAGCCGTTCAGCCAGGCAAGTTCCTCGCCGCTCATCATCTCCGTGTCGATGAGATCGGGCTCGAAGGGCAGATAGGACATGGTTTCGAATTTATACCACTGCCCGAATTCATTTTCCGTGTCCTCGACTACGACCAGATTGTCCTCCAGCCTTATTCCGTACCGGCCGCTCTTGTAAACCCCAGGCTCTATCGCCATGACCATCCCTGGTTTGATCGGAAGCGAGCAGAACGCCCACTCCTTCTTGTACGAGGTCTCGGAGATGAACTGAGGGCCTTCATGGGCGACTATGCAGCTGCCTATGCCGTGTCCGGTGCCGTAACCGTAATGGATGCGGCTGTTCCAGAGCACGCACCGCGCCGCGCTGTCCAGATACGCCCCGTCGGTGCCCTTGCGGAAAAGCTGGCGCGTCAGCGCGGAGATGGACTTGAGCACTAAAGTGTAATCTTTTCGGATATCGTCGTCGTATCGGGGGCAGGGGCCCAGTTTTGTCGTCCGCGTGATGTCCGTCGTTCCGCCGAAATAATGTCCGCAGACATCGGTGATTATCACGCCCTCAGGCTTGAGCTCCACCGCTATGTCCGGCGTGGGATTGTAATGCGGCATTGCCCCGTTAGCCATGTACGCGCACATCGCGGGATAACTCCCGCTGCAGATAAATTCCGGGCTGCGCCTGTGGAACTCCTCCATTATTCCGTCCAGCTGATACTCCGTGTATCCCTCGGGGGCGCCCCTTTCCTTCAGAAACTTGAAAAATCGCGTCAGGGCGACACATTCGGTAACGTTGGTCCTCTTGAAGTTCTCTATCTCCACGGAGTTTTTGATGGATTTCAGGTCGTTGATTATGTCGAAACCTCTGACGACCTCAGCGTGGGGCGGTATGGCCGACGAAAGCCTGCTATTGGTGCGATAGACGTCGTAGTACACCGCGGCCCCGGCAGGGATCATCGCTATCTCCGCTGAGGCGTCGTCTATGTCGTGAAGTTCGTATCCGGACGACACGAGATCGCGCTGAAGAGCTTCCGGTATCATCGATATTTCGGCGAAGAGCTTGACGCAATCGGGGGTAAAGAGGACGTGAGACATGAAAAGCGGGTTTATGATATCCCGTCCCCGCATGTTAGTCAGCCAGACGACGCCCTCCATAGTGCAGACTATGTAATGATCGCAGCCGCGGCGAGCCATCTCGGCCCTCACGTCGCCGGCCTTCTCACTGCGATTTCTGCCGGCGTACTTTACGGGGTAATCGAAAATGGGCTTGAAATCAGGCGCGGGACGATCTTTCCAGGCGCCTGCCATCAGGTCCTCGCCGTTTTTCATCGACGCGCCCGGAACGCGCTTCAGAGCCTCGTCGATCAGCTCTTTTCTCGCGGTCGTTATGGTGCGTCCGTCCACGCCGAATACCGGCGAGCTTTGCCCCAGGGACCCTAGAACCGTGGTTATCCACTCCAGGTAATAATCCGCGCCGAGCACCGTGACGTCGTACAGTTCGACGCCGTCTATCTTCACCTGTTTTGACGACCACTCTATGTATCGGGCGTCGGTGAAGAAAGCCGCCCTGTCCTGAGTGAAGATCGCGTACGCGAGCGTCCCCGAGAACGCCGTCAGCCAGCGCAGCGTGCGCCAGTAATCGGTGGCGGACTCGGCCAGATAAGCGTCCTCGGTGGTCACCATGTACATATCGATGCCGGCTTTTTTCATCTCCGCCCTGAGGGCGGCAGCGTGTTCGTTAATATCCATAATAGCTTGCACACTCCTTGCGGCAGTAAAAACGCGGTCCCCCGCAGCTGCAGGGGGACCGCGCCGAAATTATTTCACCCAGCGATAGTCGATCATGCGGTACGATTTCGGGTTGCTGGTGGTGATGTCGGACCTGCGGGGGATGGCGTTCTTCATCGCGAATACGGCCACGAAGGGAATCTCCTCCATGTACTTGTTTACGACTTTCTTGTACAGTTCCTTGCGCTCCTCGACGGTGGAGGCGGAACGGGCTGCCTCCACCAGCTTATCCATCTCGGGGTCTATATAGAAGCTGTAGTTGCCCGATGTTCCGACGTTGGCGGAGTAAACGCTGATACCCATCGTCTCCTCGAAGTCGTACGCAACCCCATTCCAGCTCAGCGGAAGGATTGGCACCTCCTCCTTGTTGACCTGGGCCAGGAAGGTCGCGCGCTCCATCGGTTCGACTGTCGCGTTCAGGCCTATCTCGTTGAGCACTCCCTGGATGTAGGTGCCGAGCACGGCGTAGGGATCGGTGTTGTACGACTTCACGACCACCGGCGTGCCCGCCTGACCCGCCTCTTTGACGAGCGCCCTGGCTTTCTCGATGTCGTGTTCGTAGGTTATCTCCGGGACGAAATCAGGGTTAGCCGTTATGACCGACCCCACGTCTCCGGGATAGCTGATTATCTGTCCCAGGCCGTCCATCCCGACCATCAGGTAGTCCTCCTTGTTGATCGCGTGAGCGACGGCTTTGCGCATACGGATATCGGAGAACAGGCCGTCCTTGCAGTACATGTAGACACCCTCGTTGCGCGCGCTGACGTATTCGCCGAGAGCTATGTCCGGGTTGCCGGAGAGGGTCTTGTAAGCCGTCCCGTTGATGGGGGCGAAATAAATGTCGAGTTCTCCCGTCTGGAGCGCCACTATCGCGGCGTTCGTATCGGTTATGCGGTGCAGTACGACTTTTTTGATATCCGGCGCCCCTCGGAAGTAATCCTCCTTGGCCTCGTAGGTGATGGACACGTCCGGTATCCACGCCTTCAGCGCGTACGGCCCTGTCCCGATGACCTTGTCCAGAGCCCTGCCGTACTCGTCCCCATACTTTTCACGCCCGTGGAGGGGCATTATGAGCGCGTCGTGGGAGCCGAGCATGGACAAAAAGAGCGCGTTGGGCTGTTTGAGGAATATTTTCAGCGTCAGGTCGTCCAAGACCTGCATGTGATCTATATTCGTCTCATATATCCAGGAAAACGTGGGCATTTTCGCGAGATAGCTGAAGGTATATTCCACGTCCTTCGCGGTGAAGGGCGCGCCGTCCTGCCACTTGACGCCCTCGTGCAGATAGAACGTGTACTCGATTCCGTCCGAGGATACCTCCCAGCGGTCCGCGAGGCAGGGCTGGAATACACCGTTGTTGTCCTTCATCAGGAGAGTGTCGTAGACCTGTTCCATCGAAATGGCCTCGGCGGTTCCGATATTGTCCCCGAAGTTAAACGAACTGGTGATGCCCTGGTACGCGATGTTCACCACCCTGTTCTGGTCCGCCGCGAAAGCCGCGGACGCCGCAAAACACGCCAGCAAAGCCATACAGACGAAAAACAGGCGCCTTTGTGAGCAACGTTTCATCTTTTCTTCCTCCTCCAATGACTTTATTTTTTTGCGGCATTGAGAGCCGCTCTGCGGATATGCTTCAATACAGCGTGCAGGCGACGAGATGATCGTCTCCCCGGTCCGATATCGGGACGTCCCGTTCGCCGCACTCAGGCTTCCTGAAATCGCATCTTTTCGCGAAACGGCAGCCAGGCTCGGGGTCGATGGGATCGGAGACCTCCCCTTTAAGCAGGCGGTCGCGGCTGAAGCGTCCCACCACCGGCTCGGGTATGGCCGATAAAAGAGCTTTGGTGTACGGGTGAAGCGGGTTGCCGAACAGCTCGTCCGACTTAGCCCTTTCGACGCATTGGCCCAGGTACATCACCATGATCTCGTCCGAGATGTGCTTTACCACAGAAAGGTCATGAGTGATGAACATATACGTGAGGCCCATCTCCTCCTGCATGTCCATCAGCAGATTCAGTATCTGGGCCTGGATGGAGACGTCCAAAGCCGAGACCGGTTCGTCGCACACGATGAACTGCGGCCTGAGCGCCAGGGCTCTGGCTATTCCCACTCTCTGGCGGCGGCCTCCGTCCATCTCGTGGGGATATGAATTTATGAATCGCTCTGCCAATCCCACCGTATCCATGAGTTCTGTCACGCGCCTGAACTGTTCCGCCTTGCTCCCGCAAACGCGGTTCATCACAAGGGGCTCCGATATGAGTTCGAATACCGACATCCTCGGGTTGAGGCTGGAATACGGGTCCTGAAATATGATCTGCATCTTCCTGCGGCAATCCGCCATCTCCGGCCTGCCGCAGTTCATAATATTCACCCCGTCATAATACACGCTGCCGGACGTGGCTGGCAGCAGGCCGAGGACAAGACGCCCCAGGGTGGATTTGCCGCAGCCGCTCTCCCCCACGACCCCAAGTGTGCTCCCGCGGGGTATGTCCACGTTCACTCCGTCCACGGCGTGGAGGAGTCCGCTTCTGCCGACCTTGAAATATTTTTTCAGGTCGACGGTCCGAAGTATGCCGCTCATCCGGCATCACCGTCCAGCGCTCTGCCGCAGAATATCCTGTGACCGTCCGTATCGCGCACAGCAGGGCGATTCACGCGGCACTCGTCCGTGACATTCCAGCATCTGGGGTGGAACTTGCACCCCGAGGGCAGGTTCGCGGGGTCCGGCATGAGCCCCTCTATGGGGCGCAGCCTCCGGGACGAATCCCTCATGTTCGGTATCGCCCGAAAGAGGCCCACCGTGTAAGGATGATGAGGCCGCTTCTGGTCGAAGATGACCGCGGCGTCCCCGTACTCCACGATCTCTCCCGCGTACATGACCGCCACCTTGTCGCAGGTCTTTGCGACGACGCCCAGGTCGTGGGTGATCATTATCATCGACGTGCCGAGTTTTTCCTTCAGTTCTTCCATGAGCACCAGCACCTGGGCCTGTATCGTCACGTCCAGCGCCGTCGTCGGTTCGTCGGCGATCAGCAGAAGGGGCTCGCAGGCAAGGGCTATCGCTATCACGATGCGCTGCTTCATGCCCCCCGAGAACTGATGAGGGTACTCGTGCTTCCTGCCGGGGGATATCCCTACCAGACTCAGCAGTTCGTCCACCCTCGCGTCCAGCGCCTCCCGCGGCCTGCCGTCGGCATTGTGTATCTCCAGTGATTCCAGTATCTGGTCTCCTGCCGATATAGTCGGGTTCAGCGCCGTCATAGGATCCTGAAAGATCATTGAGACGCACGCTCCGCGAATCATGCGCATCTCGTCCGCGTCTTTTTTCAGCAGATCGTCTCCTCTGTAGAGTATCTGCCCGCCCACGACCCTCCCGGTCCTCTCCGGAAGGAGCCTCAGGATCGACAGAGCGGTGGTCGTTTTTCCCGCGCCGGTCTCCCCGACGAGGCCGATCGTCTCTTTCTCCTCGATCGTGAAACTGATGCCGTTGACGGCGTAAACCGTTCCGTCATCTGTATGATAGACCGACTCCAAGTTCCGCACGTCGAGGACCGGCGTATGTTCGTCGTTTACGCTGCCTGCCATGAATTTCTCAGTCCTTCAGCTTGGGATCGAGAGCGTCCCTCAGGCCGTCTCCCATCAGATTGAGCGAAAGGGCCGTGAGTCCGATGGCGGCTCCGGGAAATATTACGGTAAACGGATAACTGATCATGTAATTTTTCGCCTCGTTGAGCATGGCGCCCCACTCGGGCGTGGGCGGCTGGATGCCCATGCCCAGGAAACTTATCCCGGCCGCGTTGATGATCATGGTGCCCACCGCCATGGTGGCCTGAACGATGATCGGCCCGATCGCGTTGGGTATCACGTGGATCATGATTATCCAGAAACTCGGCGTTCCGCAGGACCTGGCGGCTTCTATATAATCCTGTCCTACGACCGAAAGTACCGCTGCCCGGACGATCCTCGTGTACTGAGGCACGTTGGCGATCATCATGGCTATCAGGACGTTGACGAGGCTCGCTCCCAGCGCCGCGACGATGGAGAGCACCAGCAGCATCAGCGGAATACACATCACCGTGTCCATCGTGCGGACGATGACGGAATCCGCGGCGCCGCCGTAAAAGCCCGCGATAGAGCCCAAAAGCCCTCCTAGCACTATGCCGCAGGCCACCGCCCCCATGCCGACCAAAAGCGAGTTCCGGGAACCGTGCACTATGCGGGCCATAATATCCCGCCCGAAGTTGTCGGTGCCGAAAGGATGCCCGGGGCTGCCGGGCTGGGTGAACCGGCTGGCTATCCTCTGAGTGACCGCCGTATTGTAGGAGACAATGAAATCGGCGAATATGACGACAGACATTATCAATATGAATATGACCAAACCGGCGACAGCGGTCCTGTTCTTTTTGAACCGCCGCCATATCTCGCCTGTCCGGCTTTTTTTCCTCAGTTTTTTCCTGATGTCCGCGTCGGACACGACCGTCACGCTCATCGCTCGATCATCCTCCCGTACCCCGCGTCATTAAGGTCAGCGCCTCACGTAACGGGCCTTGATCCTCGGATCGATGAAGGCATACAGAATATCCACCGCCAGCATCAGGAGCGTGAAACAGGCGGCAAGCGTCACCGTGGCCCCGACGACGACCGGTATGTCTTTCATGCGGATTGCCTCTATGACTAAAGAACCCACGCCCGGGATCGAAAAAACCGTCTCGATGGTGACGGTGCCCCCCAGGAGCGTTCCGAAGGACATTCCGGCGATCGTGACTATCGGCAGAAGCGCGTTGCGAAGCGCGTGTCTCATGATGACCACACGTTCCTTCTGGCCCTTCGCCCGGGCCGTGCGGATATAATCCATCCTGATTGCCTCCAGCATGGACGTCCGCGTCATCCTCAGCATGGACGCCGTGAATACGCAGGACGTGGTGAACCAGGGCAGGATATAGTGCTTGAAGCTGCCTATGCCGAAGGAGGGCAGCCAGCCGAGCTTGAGGGAAAACAGTATTATGAGCATCATACCGATCCAGAAACCCGGGAAGGAAGCGAGGGTCATGGCGTATGCGGTGCCCATGATATCGAGGGCGCTGTACTGCTTTACCGCGGACAGTATCCCCAGCGTGACTCCTATGACCAGCCCTATCAG
The DNA here is from genome assembly GCA_031271065.1 of Synergistaceae bacterium. Taxonomy (GTDB): domain Bacteria; phylum Synergistota; class Synergistia; order Synergistales; family Synergistaceae; genus JAIRKI01. The sequence continues at coordinate 882 of JAISWP010000133.1, read as the reverse complement.
AATGGAGCCGGCAGCGAGCGTCAGAGTGGCCGGAAACCTGCGCGTCACCTCCTGAAAGACGGGATTCCCGGTTTTCCACGAGTTTCCAAGATCGCCCTGAGCGGCCAGATAGACGTATCTGGCATAGCGAACGAGAAACGGATCGTCGTAGCCGAGTTTGCGGTTCATCTCCCGGATGGCCTCGGGAGTGGCCCGCTCGCCCAGTATCAGCGTGCCCGGATCGCTGGGCGTCAGGGACATGATGAACGATACGATGAAAATGATGATGAGCAGCATGGGAAACGCCATCAATACGCGCTTCACGACGTATCTGGTCATTTTTTGTACCCCATTCGACGGCTGATCGTAAATTACCCGCCATTCATCTGTAAAGCGTTTCATACCCGCTGCGCCAGTGGACCAGCGGGGAAGGCTCATGTCGTAAATGACGGCCGTCAAGCGTTAAAGCAACAAGATATATGTTTTTATCCCCATCGTCAAGCCCCGGATCACAAACCCCCGGCTGCCCGAACCCGGCAGGCAGCAAGTTCCCCGCACCTTTTTTTTGATTTTTTGTTTTCATGCGGGGTTTGGGGCGGAGCTCCGAGGTTTTGCCTGCGGTTTAAGTCACAAACTCGAAGCGGTGCGCCACCGCCCGCAGTCTCTTCTGCGGCGGACATCGGACCTCAAACCGTTCTCCCTCACAGCCGGGCTTTTCTGTAAATCCCCGTTTCAAACTAATTCAAAGATCCAGCCGGTAATATTTCACACCGGGAAGGGGATTGGCGTAATACGGGCCGGTTTCGCGGAAACCGGCCTTGGAATAGAGTCTCCTGGCCGCGTTCATAAACTCGAGAGTATCGAGGAGGATGCAGCCGCAGCCCATCTTCCTGGCCTCGGAAA
>JAISWP010000111.1 GCA_031271065.1 Synergistaceae bacterium | reverse complement strand
GAAGGGTTCAACCTCATCCACATTCAGATTTATTTTTCCGGCCCATATCATGGAGTCGCCGGGCAGATCCGGGAACGGTACCCAGGTTCCGGACTCCTCGAGGCTGGAGGAAGCGTCGTCCGACGAGAGCTTCGCCCCTCCCAGAAGCCCGCTCAGGCTCGTCAGAGCGGAGCCCACCAGCTGGCTCAGTCCTTCCTGGGCCGCCGACAGATAAAGGTCGTTGGCTTCCGTGGGCAGTTCCTTGGCGTCTCCCCCCATCATGAGATCGGCCAGCGCGAGCGCTCCGCGTTCGCCGGTGATCAGCCTGGCCGGAGCGGAATCGAGGCCGTTCAGGGATATGGAGTAAGAAAAAATTTTATCTCCGTCTATCCTGGACGCCATTTCGCTCTGATGTATCCCGTACTGCTCGATGCCGTCGGTGGTCACGTCCCGTCCCGCCAGCATACCTATCACGTTGGACGCCGCGGAGGCCGCTATGCCGCAGACCTCCTCCAGCACCGTCATATCCTCGGGACTGAGGCCGCTGCCGCCGTTTCCGCCGCCCCCGGAAAGAAGAGCATCTATTTCATCCTGATTCAAAAATTCGTCGACCATCTTTATTCCTCCTCTTCCAGCGGGAGATCTTCGCCGATGACCTCAGTGACCTGAGCCGCGTAATTCTTTTTAACGAGACCGGGGGTGCATTGGAATTTGACCCTGTTGCCGACCCGGAGGCCGAGATCGTCCTTCACTGTCCCGTCGAGCCTTATGACGTCCCCCGCCTGCATCTGTATGACATCCCCCAGACTGACGACGGAATGTCCCAGCTCCAGGGCGAGGGGCACTGAAATTTCCTGCAGGCGGGCCGCCAGTATCTCCTGCACGCCATCCACGCTCTTTCTCCCGGTGGATGAGAACCACTGCTGCGAGCTCAGCTTGTCTATCAGCGGCTCTATGACGAAATAGGGGATGCAGAAATTCATGATGCCCTGCACGTCTCCTATCTGTATCTTCATGGTCACGAGCAGCACCATGTCGGTGCCGGGACACACCTGGACGAAAAACGGATTGCTCTCCATCGTCTCGAAGCGGAAGCGTATGTCGACCACTGTGCTCCAGCTCTCCTCCAGATGCTCCAGCACCTTCATCATCACTCTTTCGACCACCGTGCGCTCTATATCGGTGAGGTCCCGGGGTTTGCGCAGCGGCTCTCCCTTGCCTCCCAGCAGGCGGTCTATTATGGCGAAAGTGAGCTGGTTGTTTATCTCCAGTATGGCGTTGCCGCTCAGGGGGTACATCTCGAGGATCCCTATCACGGTGGGCTGTACAAGCGAATGGATGAACTCATCGTAGGCCAGCTGATCGACCGCCACCACCTCCACGGATACCATGGAACGGACCATAGTGGACAGCGACGTGGTCAGCGAGCGGCAGAAAGACTCGTGGATCATCTGTATCGCCCGCATCTGGTCCTTGCTGAACTTATCAGGCCGCCTGAAGTCGTACAGTTTCAACGGCTTCTCCTCGACGGCCCCCATGCCGGATATATCGTCTCCGCCGCTGGATATGGCCTGCAGCAGGGAATCTATTTCGTTCTGGGACATTACCTCCGGTGGTACCATACTGCTCTCCCCCTGTTTAAGGCCCTACTGAGTCATGAATTCGTCAAAGAGTACCCTGTTCACTGCCGCGTTTCCGTCCACTCTGGGAAGGATGACGTTGAGGCGGGCTCTCAGGTCCTGCTTGAGCTTCTCCATGCCCTCGGCGTAACGCACGTTGTCGTATCGCTGGTCTTTCAGCGTTTTCAAAATCTCGTCCTTCATCATGACCGTCCATCCGGGGTCCGTAAGTCTGAGAGAGACGTTCGCGCTCGCCAGCTCCAGCGTGACCTTGACTTTCACCACATGGACCTCGGGATCCGCCATCGTACTGGTGAACTGGCCGAGATCCACCATAGGACCCGGATCGGGTATCTGCGCTTCCCTGTTAGCAGTTTCGGGAGCCGGGGAAAAATACTTTAATCCGACGAGAAGTCCGCCGCCGATCCCGACGACGAGGACGACGACTCCCACCACCACCAGCATCATCGTTCTTTTCACCAATGCCATAAAACCATCTCCCAGCCACAGGCGCTAACGCACCGGATGAATTGACAGGATCACTATGTCGACCCTTCTGTTCAGCCTCATGTTCTCCTCGGAATTATTCGGCACGAGCGGAGAGGAGGCCCCTAAACCCACGGCCCTCAGCCTGTTCCGGGGCACTTTCAGAGTCTCGTCGAGATAGGCGGTTACACGGGAAGCGCGGGCCGACGACAACCCCCAGTTGTCGATATATATGCTGCGCTCCGGTATGCCGGAATCGGTGTGCCCCTCCACCGATATCTGATTCGGTATCACATTTAAGACTCCGCTTATTTTATAAAGTATCCGCAGAGATTCCGGGCGCAGCTTTGCGGAACCCTCATCGAAAAGCATCTGCTCCGAAAGGGCGATCACGACCCCCCTCTCGTCGACAGAGAGCCTTATATCCTCGTTTCGCATCTCGTCTTTCAGCGACTCCTGCACCATAGCGAGAATCTTATTCGAGTTGTATGTCTGGTCGGAATCGGTGGGACGCTCGGCGTCTCCCGCGCCCTCGCGGAGAGCCCCTCCCTCCACCTGCGGCGCGCTCCTGGGCGTCTCGCCGCCGGGCTGGATGTTGAAGGCGTTCTGCAGCGACACGGAGAGCGCTTCGAATTTCTTCGCGTCTATGTTTGAAAAAGAATAAAGGAGGACGAAAAAGCACAGAAGCAGCGTGACCATGTCGCCGTATGTCGCCATCCAGGCCGGAGCCCCTCCGCCTCCGCCGTCGGATTTTTTCCGCCGGGCCATTTTCGCTACTCCTCCTCCTTGCCCTCGTCCAGCAACCTGCGCATCTTCGGAGGCAGGAATACCTTGAGTTTCTCCTCCACTATACGCGGATTCTCCCCGGCCTGTATGGAGAGTATTCCCTCAACCATCAGCTCGCGGCAGAGTATCTCCTTGCTCGAACTTTGCACAAGTTTTTTGCCCATGGGAATGGCGAACATGTTCGCCAGTACGGAGCCGTAGAAAGTGGTAACGAGCGCGACAGCCATACCGGGGCCCAGAGCGTCGGGATCGCTCAGGTTGCCGAGCATCTGTATGAGCCCTATGAGGGTTCCGAGCATCCCGAAGGCCGGCCCGAGTTCCGCTATGGAGTCCAGATAGCCCTTGTTGGACCCGTGGCGCTCCTCGAGAAGCCCTATCTCCGTGTCCAGTATGGATTTGACGAGTTCCGGGTCAGTGCCGTCCACCACGAGCTGTATGGATTTGCGCATAAATTCGTCGTCCAGCTGCGAGGCGTCCTCCTCCAGGGCGAGCAGTCCCTCCCTGCGGGCTTTCTCCGCGAAGCTGACGAGTGTCTGGATGAGCCCTATCATGTCTATCTGCTCGCTGGTAAAGGCGTGCTTTATTATCCGGGGAAAATTTTTGGACCTCTCGATCGGGTTTGCGAGCATCGTCGCGCCGAACGTCCCGCCCAGCACTATGAGAATGGACGGAAGATCGTAGAAAGCCATGATGTCCCCACCCATCACCATACCCCAGACGACGACGATTATGGAAAGAGAAAGACCTATAATAGACGCCAGATCCACTGGACTATCACCTCAATCGTTTTCCGGCCCGGCGTAAAAGCCAGGCGCGGAATATCCGGAAGAATTCCTCCTGAAAGACTCTATCAGCGATATAATCTCCCCGACCCTCTCCCGGACGACGTACTTGTGCCCATTCATGAGGGTGATCACAGTATCGGGAGTTTCCTCCATAGTTTCTATGTGATCCGAATTGAGCGCGAACTTCGAACCCTTCAGCTTCGTCAATTCTATCACAGCACAAATCACCCTCCGAACAGAGACATAAAGATTGTAATACCCGAAAAACCGCTTACCTGCCCGTGAGGATGACTCAGCCGGTCATCCCCGCGCGGACGTTTGGGTCTTACCGTTTCATGTTGATGAGTTCTTCCAGCACCTGGTCGGATGTGGTGACCACCCTCGTGTTGGCCTGGAATCCGCGCTGGGCTCTGATGAGGTTCACGAACTCCTCGGACAGGTCCACGTTGGACATCTCTATCGCGTTGCCCTCGATGCTGCCGGCGCCGTTGGTCTGAGGCGCGCCCACCTGGGCGAGCCCCGAGTTGACCGTCTCGGCGAAGCAGGTCTCGCCCACTTTGGAGAGCCCCTGTTCGTTGGCGAACATCGCGACGGCGACCTGGGCTATCGGCAGGTTCCGTCCGTTGCTGTACGAGCCGGTTATGACGCCGGTGCCGCTCACGCTCCAGTCGTTCAGCACCCCCATGGCGTATCCGTCCTGGTCACTGAGCTTAGTAGTGGACTCGGACCCGAAGTTGGTGACCCCCTCTATCTGCGAGGAACCCAGGAAATCGAGCGTTATCATATTAGAGCCGTAAGTTGCGGGGTTAACGTTGGTGTTTACCGAACCCTCTGCTCCGGCCAGGTTGAAATCGGCAACGACCTTTCCTGTCACTTTGGCGTCGTCCTGCTGATTTCCGATGACTTTCTGGACGACTGTCCATGTGTCGTATACAGGAGCGCTTGGCGAGTTAGTCCCATTAGGATCAGGAACAGGAGGAGTCGGCTCATAGTAGTAAGTGCGCTTCAAAAGCCCGTCATCCCCGAACACCATCGTTCCGGCCCCCTGGCCGTACTGCGGCAGGATGTTCCCGTCCGAGTCAGCGTAATAGGCGTACCAGTCCCACTCGGCCTCAGCGCCAGTCGGCGGGCTTGCGAGAGGTTCCGCGGGACGGTCAAGCACCTTTCTGAAAGATACGATCAGCGTATGCGGATTGCCCCGGGAGTCATAGACCGTGAACTTATCCTCCCAGTCATGAGAAAGGATCATACTCTCTCCAAAAGCGTTGATCGCTTCCTGGGTGGTCGTTGAGTTTTCGTCAGGGGACAGTCCGTAATTTTCGTTTATGCTTTTCCATTCCCCCAGCGCGGCGTCGTATCTGAACACGTTCTTGTTCCCGCTGGCGGAATCGAGGACATTTTTGACAGCTACGGGCTTTGGAGGCACGGCAGCTATCGGAGGAGTCGCCGCTGCTCCGGAATCGAGCACGTAGATATTTTCAGGCGTTCCAGTCGGGATGCTCTTCACAGCGTACGCTGTGTCGGCAGCCATTTGTTCGGTCGTGGTGAGCCATCCGTTTCCGGTGGAATTGGCGGTGTATATCGTCCCGGTAGCGGTGTCCAGGAATTTTTCCCCCGGCTTTGCCGGAGGACGGCCGGGATCAGTGGAACCCGCAGCCAGATCCCTCGCGTCGTCAACAGTTACCTTTGCCGAAACAACAGGACCTGTTGTTGTTCCGTCGGAATATACCCTGCTTAATTTAGCTCCGGTGACGTTATTGACGTTAACTCCGTAGTAGTATGTGCCTGTAGCCACGTCAGCCGCACCGGTCCATCCTTCGAGGTTCGCAAAGGTATAGACCAACCCTGTGCTT